>NZ_JAWOWF010000010.1:0-118994 GCF_033340295.1 Vibrio sp. 1401 | reverse complement strand
GGCTACGACGATTAATGGGTGTAGCCGATCAGATCGTAGCTTCTTGATTTAGTTCCATCGATTTAAGCAACAAAGCCTAGGTGATGTTGAGATTAAAGGCTTTGAAGCAAGTGCTTCTTATGGTTACGACAAGTTTAACAGCAAACTTTCTTACTCTAAGTCGGACACCAAAAACAAGAATACTGGTGGTCCTGTTGCTGGGGGCAATGGGCGTAGCATTGATATGGGTGATAGCATTGCTCTAACTTTGGATTACCAGTCAGACGCTTTAGAAACGATCTTCGGGTGGAACTCAATGTTTGTTCTAGAGGAAGACAACGTCTTTGATGGTCAGCCAAAGAAAGCAAGTTATGATGTGCATAATCTATACGCTCAATGGGTGCCGTCTGATATTGATGGGCTGTCGGTGACCTTTGGTATTGATAATGTATTTGACGAGTTGTACAGCTCTCATGCGTCTCGTTCGGGGACTGCACGTGGCTTCACGCTTGATGACTACGAGCCGGGTCGCAACTTCAAGCTCTCTGCAGCTTATCAATTCTAACAAGGTTCTTCATAGGACGTTTCAAAGTAACGAGTAAGTTCATGATTAAAGAAAGCACCCGAATAGATAGCGAACACGCTGACAAATACTTAGTGACGCTTTGTCGGCATTTTGGACGAAAAGTTCCTGCTACTTGGAATGAAAATAGCGGTTTGGTGACATTTCCGACGGGAAAAGCTGAGTTTAACCTTTGTGCATCTAGCTTAACTATAACCTGTGAGGCGGATTCAGAAGAGAAACTGAATACGGTGAAGGCGATCATTTCATCGCATGTGGACATGTTTTCTCGTCGAGAAACACTAGCACTTAGCTGGGTTCGTTAGCGCTCGTTTAAGGATGCTGTGATAGAAAGGGAATGTTAAAAGCAAAAGCCCGCAATCTTATGGTTTGCGGGCTTTTATTGTTTGAATGCTATTGCGCTTTCTCAGGCTCTAGGCTTTTTTTTTCCTGCTGCATTTTTGCTAGGAAGTAGATGTTAACGCAAGCAATAAAACCGTTAGTTAGTACTACAGGCCAAGAATCAATCATTAGTCCGTAAGCAGTAAATAGCGCACAACCAATAAAGTTAAGGATACGAAGCTTAACAATATCTTTCATAGTTAGCGAAATAGCGACCATGATTGAAGCTGCATAACCTAAAATCTCAACCATATTCATGTCCATTTTTTGACCCTCTTAAAATCTGCCGAATTTTGTCGGTACCAATTCTTCTCATCTTGAGATTAATGAGGAAGCTCCATGCCTCGAATGGTCTTTTTTTGTTGTATGGACGCACTATATCAATGGAAAAACCGTGATAAAAGCCTCAAATCAAGGTTAAGAGAAGGTTAGCGATTACGCAAACGTTTAGGACTGGAATTACTGATAATTTTACTTATTGTGTTGATTGATAATAACGATGACATTAATAGCTCAAACACCATTGAAAGTAAGGGAATATTTACATATGATTGAAAATGATAATTATTTTCAAGTGCTGTGTTTATGTATTTTATTATTAGCTTGCTCGTGTTTTTTTTGCTGTATATCAGAACAAAACCGAACTCGTGGTGTGCGGGGATTCATATCGTAAGCCACTTTTTTATCGTTGCATTTTGTCCTGCAATTTATGTTGTTCAATATTTAATCGTTACGTTTTTTTCGTCACCGATATTGATTAAGATGTCATCACGCTCCGGTGTATACAACATTCTCATTGCTTTTCTTCCATTATTGATCGCAACCGGCAGTCTGGCGTTTAGCTGAATGATTTCATCTCTCTTCTTTTCTTAAAACAACTACACTTAATCAGAATAAGGTATCAATTTCATATAATTATTCGATATCTACGCGTCAGCACATGTGTCACATTTCTGTGACTACGAGTAAGTTTTACTTATGTTGCTTGGTAGTAGGGTATTTATCGATTGTTTAATGATTCAATACTTAGTTTAATCGTATAAAGGTGTGCAGTATGCCGCACTAAATTAATAAGAAATTATCTAAAAAGGTTAATGGGAAACGTAAGCCATTAGCGGAGGTCAGATGAGTACGCACACGGTACCGCAGAGCGCGATTGTAAATGCTGTCAAAGGTGAAGTTTTGGTTTTGGGCCTGGATGGAAACGTTAAGGTCATAAAAGCGGGGGATGAGTTAAGACCTGGCGAGATTATTATCACAGAAAATAATGCTTCTCTCGACGTACAGATAAATAATGAGCTTTATCTGGTCGATGCAAATTGTGTTGCTTGTCTTCCTGTGCCTTCTTCTGAACCGTTAGAACCAGTATTGGTACAATCTCCAGTTAATGGCTTGGTGACTTTTGACCCAACGGCTATTGGAAGTGCTGACTTCGACGCCAACGATATTGCCGCTATCCAGCAAGCTATTTTAGACGGAGCTGACCCTACCGCTATCTTAGAAGCAACAGCTGCTGGCGCAGGTGCTGAAGGCTCGGCTAATGCTGGCTACGTGACGGTTGAATATAATAACCCGGAAGTACTCGCTTCTACTTTTTTTGAAACGTCTGCGACTCGCAGCGGAGAAGATGATCGCGACGAAGATGACGGTTTGAATGTCACGATTTTTGCTGATGGTGGGCAGTCACTGCAATCTAGCGTAACAGAAGGCTCAATTTCTCTATCAAGCTACCCGCAAACCATTTCGTCTAGTGTGCTGGTTGAAGCAGGGGATCTCGCACTTGATACTGCTTCATTTGTACCCGAAACGTCTTCTTTAGAGTCTTTGTTGACTGAGCTTAACAGTGATATTACCTCTGGTGGTCAGCCAGTGGCGTTCGTTTATGACGAAGCGCAAAATGCCATTATCGGTACTCAAGAAGGTAACGAAGTGCTTCGTATCGAGATCGAAGCGACATCTGTAGGCCGTGATTTAGAGTTAGAAGTCGTTACCACGATTAGCCAGGGCGTTGACCATGTTGCGTCTGTTGCTGATGGCCAAGTATCGATCGTCGGTGATCAAATCAATATTGCTTTTGATATTACAGGTGCAGATATTGGTGGTAACAGCATTCAAGCGCCTATCGATTTTACGACAACCGTTATTGATGGCGATGATCCTGCGCCGCAAAACGTTACTTTTGAAAACGTTGAATCTTCTTCTACACCAATTACTGGCACCTTTGTTGATATTGGTAGTGATCAATTGGCAACGGTCACGTTTAATCAAGAAGGACTTAGTCAGTTCGATGGCCTACTGAGTGATAATCAGGCGACAGAAGCGGTACTCTCTGAAGACGGCAGTACTATCACCTTGTCCATTGCTGGCTCGAATGAAACCGTCTTAACCATCAGTCTGAATACTGATGGTACCTACCAATTTGAGCAATTTAAGCCGTTAGAACAAACAAACGGTGAAGATACGATTGAGCTCTCTTTACCAACCACAATCGTCGACTATGACCAAGATACGGCAAGCAACACCTTTACGATGACCATCCTCGATGGCGATAACCCAGTGATTGAGAACGTGACGGGCTTGTCTTTAGATGAGGCGGGGGTTGACCAAGGTTCACAGGAAGGCGCGGCAGTAACAAGTGGTACTGGGTCGATCACGACAGCGGTCGGAAGTGACATCATTGATCACTATGAGTTGGAACCTACAGAGTTCAATGTTGGTGGAGAACTCCAATCTTAAGGGCAGGTTGTTCAACTAGAACTAGCGTCCGAGAGTAACGGCGTACGTACTTACGAAGGCTTCATCGAGCTGGATGGTGTGCGTATTACCGTATTTGATGTGGCGATTGATGCACCTGCATTGGGCGAATACCAATTCAACTTGTATGAACAACTTGACCATACGGGTGCTAACGATGACTCGCTCACTTTCTCACTGCCAGTTTACGCGGTAGATGCGGATGGTGACCGCTCCTCTATTACCGAAGGTTCGAACACACCAGAAGCTGCGCAAATTGTCATTCAAGTTCAAGATGACGTTCCTTCGATTGATGGCGTTGATGCGCTAGCCGTCGATGAAGACGATTTATCAAGCATTGGCTCCGATCAAAGCGACTCTGTGTTCGCGCAAGGTAGCTTCACGACGACTCAGGGCTCAGACCGTGTTGTAAGTTATCAATTAGAGAGCGGCACTGATCCACTCAATGGGTTGGAATCGCAGGGGCGATCTATCTCTCTGACGGAAACAACCAATTCAGATGGCAGCTTTACCTATTCTGCAACGGCAGAAGGGGACGCTATCTTCACCTTACAAGTGAACCCTGACGGTTCTTATTCATTTACCCTTGAAGGTCCAATCGATCATGCTGTGGGTAGCGATAGCTTAACTCTAGACTTCACTATTGTCGCAACGGACTTTGACGGTGACACCAGTTCACTTGTTCTACCGGTAACCATTGCCGATGATGTGCCAACCATTAATGACGTTGTCGCTCTTACCGTCGATGAAGATGACTTAAGTTTGGTAGGCTCTGACCAATCACAGTCAACGCTGGTCGAAGGTCAGTTTACGACAACTCAAGGTTCTGATGGCGTCGTACAGTATCAGTTGGATGTAAACGCTGATTCTTTAAATGGCCTGCAATCTCAAGGTCAAACCGTTTCCATTGCCGAAACGCAAAATGCAGATGGCAGTTACACCTACAGCGCAACGGCAAATGGCAGTGCAGTTTTCACATTAATTTTGAATACCGACGGCTCGTACAGTTTTGAGCTGCAAGGTCCAATTGACCATGCGGCAAATAGCGACAGCTTAACCCTTGATTTTAGCGTTATTGCTACAGACTTCGATGGTGACACAAGCCAAATCGTATTGCCTGTTACCATCGTGGATGATAAGCCAACTATTACCGATGTTGATGCGATTACTGTTGATGAAGATGATTTAGGCACGATTGGTTCGGACCAGACTGACCCGATTTCTATTGATGGTAGCTTCACCACCACACAAGGCTCTGACCGAGTGGTAAGTTATCAGCTTGATGCTTCTGCAACACCAGTTGACGGCCTTACATCACAAGGCGTGGCAGTTACGCTGACTGAAACCGCAAACGCTGATGGCAGCTTTACTTACGAGGCGACAGCGGGTAGTGAAGCGGTCTTTACGCTGACGGTGAATACTGATGGTAGCTATAACTTCACGCTTGAAGGTCCAATCGACCACGCGGTAGATAGCGATGAGCTGACACTCAACTTCCCAATCATCGCAACAGACTTTGATGGCGACACCACAAATGCCACTATCCCAGTGACAATCGTGGACGATAAGCCTGTTATTACCGACGTCGACACCATTACGGTTGATGAAGATGATCTAGCGTCAATTGGCTCAGACCAAAGCAATCCAATTTCTATTGATGGCAACTTTACTACCACACAAGGCTCTGACCGAGTGGTGAGCTACCAACTCGATGCTTCAGCAACACCAGTGGACGGTTTAACATCGCAAGGCGTGGCTGTCACACTGATAGAAACCGCAAATGGTGATGGTAGTTTCACTTATGAAGCGACTGCGGGTGGCAACCCAGTATTTACTCTGACAGTAGATACTGATGGCTCTTACAACTTCACACTTGAAGGGCCAATTGATCACGCGGTTGATAGTGATGAGTTGACACTGAACTTCCCAATTATCGCAACCGACTTTGATGGCGACACCGTTACTGAAACCATTCCAGTCACGATTGTTGATGATGTACCGACCATCACAGCGGTGGATGCGTTGAGTGTCGATGAAGATGACCTTAGCGGCGTGGGCTCAGACCAAACTGACGCTGTGTTCGTTGAAGGCGCGTTTACCACTATTCAAGGCTCTGACCGAGTGGTGAGCTATCAACTGGATTCAACGGCTGATCCTGTTGCGGGGCTAACGTCTCAAGGTGAGGCGATTACCTTGGTGGAAACCGCGAATGGCGACGGCAGCTTTACTTATGTTGCGACCGCAGATGGCAATCCTGTCTTCACGTTGAATGTAGCAGCAGATGGTACTTACGACTTTACGCTGCAAGGCCCGATTGACCATGCAGCTAACAGCGACAGCCTGACGATTGATTTCCCAATTATTGCCACCGATTTTGATGGTGATACGACTTCGGCGACCATTCCAGTCACGATTACGGATGATGCACCAATCATCGATAATGTTGTGCCTCTGGCTGTAGACGAAGATGATTTATCAGGCATTGGTTCAGACCAAAGCGACGCTGTGTTTGTTGAAGGCGCGTTTACGACCACCCAAGGTTCAGACCGTGTGGTGAGCTACCAACTTGATTCAACTTCTGATCCTGTCGCAGGTTTAACTTCTCAAGGTGAGCCTGTTACTTTGGTAGAGACGGCGAATGCCGGTGGCAGCTTTACTTACGTGGCTACCGCGGATGGCAATCCGGTTTTCACCATGAACGTGAATGCAGACGGTACATACAGCTTCCGTCTAGAAGGTCCAATCGATCATGCGTTAAACAGCGATGAGCTAGTACTGAACTTCCCAATCATTGCAACAGACTTTGATGGCGATACGACGACCGCGACCATTCCAGTCACGATTACTGATGACGTTCCAACCATTAATAACGTTGTTCCACTGACAGTAGACGAAGATGACCTTGCCTCAATTGGCTCAGACCAAAACGATGATGCGTTTATGTCGGGCTCTTTCACCACAACTGAAGGCTCAGACAGCGTTGTTAAATACCAGCTTGATGCAACCGCAGATCCAGTAGCAGGGTTGACCTCTCATGGTGAGCCTGTCGTGCTTGCTGAAACTGCTAACGGCGACGGCAGTTTTACTTACACAGCTACAGCAGATAGCAATGCCGTATTTGAATTGGTGGTGAAGCCAGATGGCAGCTACACCTTTACTCTGCAGGGTCCACTAGACCATGCGGTGAATAGCGACAGCCTGCAAATCGACTTCCCGATTATCGCAACAGACTTTGATGGCGATACGTCGACAGAAACACTACCTGTCACCATCGTTGATGATAAACCAACCATCACTGACGTAGACGCAATCCATGTGGATGAAGATGACTTAGCGACGATTGGCTCTGACGGCGCAGATCCAATTTCAATCGACGGCAACTTCACTACAACGCAAGGCTCTGATGGGGTAGTAAGCTACCAATTAGATACTGCTGCAACGCCAGTTGATGGTCTAACATCGCAAGGTGTGGCAGTGACGCTGACTGAAACCGCAAACGGCGACGGTAGCTACACTTATGAAGCGACAGCAGGAACTGAAGCCGTATTTACGCTGACCGTTAATACGGATGGTTCATACAACTTCACGCTGCAAGGTCCTATCGACCATGCGACAGACAGTGATGAGCTGACACTGAACTTCCCAATCATCGCGACGGATTTTGATGGTGATACCACCACAGAAACGATCCCAGTCACCATCGTGGATGATAAGCCGACCATTACCGATGTCGATGCGATTACCGTTGATGAAGATGACTTAGGCACGATTGGCTCAGACCAGACTGACCCAATTTCAATCGATGGCAACTTCACCACCACACAAGGCTCTGACCGAGTAGTGAGTTATCAGCTTGACGCTTCTGCAACACCAGTTGACGGCCTTACATCACAAGGCGTGGCTGTCACGCTGACTGAAAGCGCAAATAGTGATGGCAGCTTTACTTACAAGGCGACAGCGGGTACTGAAGCGGTCTTTACGCTGACAGTGAACACTGATGGCTCTTATAACTTCACGCTTGAAGGCCCAATCGATCATGCTGTTGATAATGATGAGTTAACGCTCAACTTCCCAATTATTGCGACCGACTTTGATGGCGACACCACAAACGCCACGATCCCTGTGACGATCGTGGACGATAAGCCAGTTATTACTGACGTCGACGCAATCACGGTTGATGAAGATGATCTAGCGTCAATTGGCTCAGACCAAAGCAACCCGATTTCTATTGATGGTAACTTCACTACCACACAAGGCTCTGACCGAGTAGTGAGCTACCAACTCGATGCTTCAGCAACACCGGTGGACGGTTTAACATCGCAAGGTGTAGCGGTAACGCTGACTGAAACCGCAAATGGTGATGGTAGTTTCACTTATGAAGCGACTGCGGGTGGCAACCCAGTATTTACTCTGACAGTAGATACTGATGGCTCTTACAACTTCACACTTGAAGGGCCAATTGATCACGCGGTTGATAGTGATGAGTTGACACTGAACTTCCCAATTATCGCAACCGACTTTGATGGCGACACCGTTACTGAAACCATTCCAGTCACGATTGTTGATGATGTACCGACCATCACAGCGGTGGATGCGTTAAGTGTCGATGAAGATGACCTTACCGGTGTGGGTTCGGACCCTGGCGGCGATCTGTTCGTTGAAGGCGCGTTTACTACCACACAAGGCTCTGACCGAGTGGTGAGCTATCAACTGGATTCAACCGCTGATCCTGTTGCGGGGCTAACCTCTCAAGGTGAGGCGATTACCTTGGTGGAAACCGCGAATGGCGACGGCAGCTTTACCTATGTTGCGACCGCTGACGGTAATCCAGTCTTCACGTTGAATGTCGCAACAGATGGTACGTACGACTTTACGCTGCAAGGCCCGATTGATCATGCCGCCAACAGCGATAGCCTGACGATTGATTTCCCAATTGTTGCCACCGATTTTGATGGTGATACGACCACGGCAACCATTCCCGTTACGATCGCAGATGATGCGCCAATCATCGATAATGTTGTGCCTCTGGCTGTAGACGAAGATGATTTATCCGGTATTGGCTCAGACCAAACTGACGCTGTGTTTGTTGAAGGCTCGTTCACGACTACTCAAGGTTCAGACCGAGTGGTGAGCTACCAACTTGATTCAACGGCTGATCCTGTTTCAGGTTTAACTTCTCAAGGTGAGCCTGTTACTTTGGTAGAGACTGCGAATGTCGATGGCAGCTTCACTTACGTGGCTACCGCGGATGGCAATCCGGTCTTCACCATGAACGTGAATGCTGACGGCACATACAACTTCCGTCTGGAAGGTCCGGTTGATCATGCGTTAAACAGCGATGAATTAGTTCTTAACTTCCCAATCATTGCAACAGACTTTGATGGCGATACGACGACTGCGACCATTCCAGTCACGATTACTGATGACGTTCCAACCATCGATAACGTTGTCCCACTAACAGTAGACGAAGATGACCTTGCCTCAATAGGCTCAGACCAGAACGATGATGCGTTTATGTCGGGCTCTTTCACCACAACTGAAGGCTCGGACAGTGTTGTTAAATACCAGCTTGATGCAACAGCAGATCCAGTAGCAGGGTTGACCTCTCATGGTGAGCCTGTCGTGCTTACTGAAACTGCTAACGGCGACGGTAGTTTTACTTACACAGCCACAGCAGATGGCAATGCCGTATTTGAATTGGTTGTGAAGCCAGATGGCAGCTACACCTTTACTCTGCAAGGTCCACTAGACCATGCGGTGAACAGCGACAGCCTGCAAATCGACTTCCCGATTATCGCAACAGACTTTGATGGCGACACCTCATCGGAGACGTTACCTGTCACTATCGTTGATGATAAGCCAACCATCACTGACGTAGATGCCATCACGGTTGATGAAGATGACTTAACGACGATTGGCTCTGACGGCTCTGACCCAATTTCCATTGATGGCAACTTCACTACAACGCAAGGCTCTGATGGGGTAGTGAGTTACCAATTGGATGCTTCTGCAACGCCAGTTGATGGCCTAACATCGCAAGGTGTGGCAGTGACGCTGACTGAAACTGCAAACGGTGATGGTAGCTACACTTATGAAGCGACAGCAGGAACTGAAGCCGTATTTACGCTGACCGTTAATACGGATGGTTCATACAACTTCACGCTGCAAGGTCCAATCGACCATGCGACGGGTAGTGATGAGCTGACGCTGAACTTCCCAATCATCGCGACGGATTTTGATGGTGATACCACCACAGAAATGATCCCAGTCACCATTGTGGATGATAAGCCGACCATTACCGATGTCGATGCGATTACCGTTGATGAAGATGACCTAGGCACGATTGGTTCGGATCAGACTGGCCCGATTTCAATCGATGGCAACTTCACTACCACACAAGGCTCGGACCGAGTAGTGAGCTATCAGCTTGACGCGTCTGCAACACCAGTGGCTGGCCTTACATCACAAGGCGTGGCAGTCACACTGACGGAAACCGCAAATGGTGATGGCAGCTTTACTTACGAGGCGACAGCGGGTACTGAAGCGGTCTTTACTCTGATAGTGAATACTGATGGTAGTTACAACTTCACGCTTGAAGGTCCAATCGACCACGCAGTAGATAGTGATGAGTTGACACTGAACTTCCCAATCATCGCAACAGACTTTGATGGCGATACCTCTGCTGAGACAATTCCTGTCAAGATCGTTGATGACAAGCCGACACTTGGTGGAATCGAAGCAACAAGTGTGCAAACGGTTGATGAGGATGATATCCCAACAGTCGGATCTGATGGTACACAGTCGAACAGCATTGCCGGTAACTTCATCGCGACTGATGGTTCTGATGGCATTGTCGAGTACAGCGTTTCTGACCTAACGACGCCAGTACAAGGCCTGACCTCTGGTGGTCAATCACTGGTTATGGTTGAAGTATCAAACGCAGGTGGTGTTTCAGTTTACGAAGCTCGTATTGATGGCACGACGACACCAGTATTCCGTGTAACCCTCGATGCCTCTGATGACAGCTACACGTTCGATTTGCTCGCTCTTCTCGATCATCCAAATGCTGATGGACAAAATGAACTGATCATCAATTTACCGATAAACGCGACTGACTTTGATGGAGACGTGTCGAACAACATCACCTTACCAATTACGGTTGTGGATGATGTTCCGACCATTGATGGTTTGCTAGCAGGCAGCGAACAAACCGTTGATGAAGATGACCTACCAGCAGGTACGGATGCTGCAAGTGCAGAAGATACTGTTATTTCAGGTACTTTTGATATCACCGAAGGTGCTGACCAAGTTGCTTCTATTCAGCTGAGTGACCTGACCACGCCTGTTGCGTCACTGACTTCAGATGGTGAAGCTATCACCTTAGTTCTGTCTTCTAGCGCAAACGGCGTGAACGTATACCAAGGTGTTGCTGGCAATCCTACTGAAGTGGTTTTCGAACTGACGCTGGATGCAACGAACAACTCCTATGAGTTCGATTTACAGAAGCCGCTTGATCATCCCGATGGTAATCAGCAAAACGAGATTGTTATTAACCTCCCTGTGACGGCGACAGATAATGATGGTGATACTTCACCAGCCTTCACATTGCCAATTACCGTTGTGGATGATGTTCCAGTTGTTACCAATATTGAAAGTCTACGTGTCGACGAAGATGACTTACCTCTTGGTTCTGATGGAACGAAAGAGCCATTAACGGTATCAGGTGAGTTCGAAGTTACTAGCGCAGATGGTATTGATGCTTTCGAATTGGATCTAAGCTCAAATCCTATCCCGAATCTGAAATCGGGTGGAGAAGAGGTAACACTTTCTCAAGACGTTGGTGCTTCAACTGCTGACGCGCTTGTTTACGTGGGACAAACTCCGGGTGGAGTGACTGTCTTCACGTTGACACTTCATCAAGATGGTAAATACGACTTTGAGTTATCTGGTCAGTTAGATCACGCGGTTAACTCTGATGAGATTTTGTTGAATCTACCTGTGAAGATCACGGATAGCGACAACGATATCATCACTGCGACCTTGCCAGTGACGATCGTAGATGACAAGCCAACCATTGATGCTATTAGCTCTGGTAGTACCTTGTCTGTGGATGAGGATGATATTCCGAGCCAAGGTTCGGACGACACGCCAGAATCCAATATCATTGGTGGCAACTTTGACGTTACTGATGGTGCCGACTCTATCGTTAGCTTCCAGTTGGATAGCTTAACGTCGCCTGTTTCTGGACTTACCTCAGGTGGTCAGCCGCTTGAATTGGTTGAATTTTCAAATTCAAATGGTGTGATTGAGTACCGAGCTTACGTACAAGGTACGACGGATACCGTCTTTAAACTGACGCTAAATGGCTCAGCTGACAGTTATGAGTTTGAACTATTAGGTGCACTTGATCATCCTGCGGGTAACGATGAAAACTCGTTGGTCATTAACTTCCCAGTCAACGCGACTGATTTTGATGGCGATGTGTCCAATAACATCACCTTGCCGATCACCGTGGTGGACGATGTTCCAGCTATTGTGAACGTGACAGACTCTAGCCAACAAACCGTTGATGAAGATGATCTTGCCGGTGGCTCTGACACGACAAGTAATGATTCTACGGTATTGAACGGCGGATTTGAGGTCGTTGCTGGTGCAGACAAGATTGTCAGCTACCAAGTTTCAGACCTCGATGCAGTCGTGTCTGGTTTAACGTCGAACGGCAGCAGCATCGAGTTGAATCTAGTAGGCACGAATGGTGGAGTAACCAGTTACGAAGCGGTTATTACTGGCACATCAACTAAGATCTTCACGCTGTCTCTTGATGCGAATAATGACAGCTACCAATTTGAGCTGTTGGGACCAATCGACCACGAAGCTGTTCAAGGTGAAAACAACCTTGTCATTGATATTCCAATTACAGTAACAGACTTTGATGGTGACACGTCATCACCACTGAATCTTCCAATTACCGTAGTTGATGACATTCCCGAAATTAAATCAGCAGATGCTTTGGCTGTTGATGAGGATGACCTTGCCAACGGCTCCCAGGCAACCAACAAAGAAAGCCTAGAAGCAACGGGCAATTTCGATACGGTGGAAGGGGCAGATACCGTTGTCTCTTATCAGCTGGATCTTACTTCTAACCCGATACCAGGAGTAACTTCAGGTGGTCTTGCGGTGACGTTAGTTCAAACCGCGGTAAGCAACAACAACTTTACTTATCAAGGTCAAACACCTGATGGTAACTCAGTGTTCACGCTAGTTTTGAACGCTGACGGCTCTTACAAGTTTACGCTTGAGGGTGCGCTAGATCACTCAACTCAAGGCGAAGATACACTCATACTTGATCTCCCAGTCTTTGCGACCGATGTCGATGGCGATACGGCAGGTATTAACTTACCAGTGACGATTACCGATGATGTTCCAACCTTGCACGATGCATCTATTTCGCGTGTTGAGGGACAAGGCAGCCGCACGGTTCGTTTATTCCGAGACCCTGTAGAGGGGGATGATGACCTTGGTGCTGACGGCGCACAAGTGACTTCATTCTCGGCTGATGATTCAGGCATTTACTTTAAGCAAAACGGTGTTGATTCTGATTCTGTCGATTTGAACGGCAGCGACCAAGTCGTATTTGTTCACAAGGTTCTTGACGGAGTGGATACTGAAATCGGTCGTTTGGTTGTTCGAACCGATGGCAGTGTGTCATTCCGTCCGAATGACGATCTTGACCATACCGAAACCGACTCGATTGATTTCACCATCAACGTTGTTGCAACCGATGGTGATGGCGATATCGCAGATGCCGATGTGGATATCTCGATAAGAGACCGCAATGCGCAAATTGACACGTCTACCGTTACTGCGTTCGAAGACCAAGGGCGTGATGGTGTCGTTGTGGGCGTTGACTCTGCAAATACTCAGGACAACTTGTCGACGCTGGATGTTAGCCCTGCGAAAGTCGACTTGGTTATCAATTTACATGATATCGACCGTAACGAGAGCTTAGGTGACATCACTATTCGAGATGCTGATACTCACAACGGTACGTTCTACTACAGAGACGGCAGTGGCAACTACATTGAGTTAACATCTGTGGGCAATACGGTTGTTCTCGACGCATCAAATGTTGAGCAGTCATTCAATGGTGAGCTTGTCTCGTTAGATAACTTGTACTTCGTACCAGATCGTCATACATCAACCGATGCTTCTGGTATCGATCCTCGTATCCGCGTGGAAATTCTTAACAATGGTACGCCAGATCATACGATTAATGGTCGTTTAGACATTGAAGTTGCTGCCGTCGCAGATATTGCAACGTGGACGGCAAGCAGCGAATTTAACTATTCGGTTGATGAAGATGGAAACAATGTCGCACTTAACATCACGGCTGAAACCCAAGACACTAGTAACCCTGAAGGCATTGTGTACGAGCTTGTCTTTACACAAGGAGAAGGTAACGCAGAGTTAGTCTATTCAGATGGTAGTGCGATACCAAAATCCGGTGGTGTTTATCTGGTGGATGCAAGCCGAATTGATGAAGTTCAAGTTGATCCGATAGATAACTTCTCGGGCGAAATCAGAATTGATGTCACCGCTATTACGACGGAAAACAACAATCCACTGCTTGGGAAAGATACCGCTCGCTCAGAAACCGAAACCATCATTATTGATGTAAACCCAGTTGCGGATAAAGGTAGTTTTACTGTAAACCGAATTAATGTGTTTGAGGATAATGCTCGAACTCAAAATACGGTAGACCCTGTCACTGATCACGACCCACTCCAATTAAGTGAAGTGATCACCATGAAACCATCAGCGGACTTAGATGGTTCTGAAGCGCTATTTGTGCGCATTTCTAACTTCTCAATTGATGGGGTTACTTTGGTGTGGCTGGACTCAGCAAACCCAAGTCAGATAGTAGAAGTGACCGATTCAGGCGGCAATGTACTTTATTACGAAGTGCCAGAGTCTGAATTAGCGAACGTCGAAGTTCTTCCTCCGTTGCACAGCAATGATGACTTTACTTTCAATGTCGAAGGCATTGTGAAAGACACAGCATCATTGTCTACCGGTACGACAGAAGATGTGTTGTCACTGGGCAGTAAGACTGTCATCGTTGGTGTAAAAGGTGTTGCTGACATACCAGACACGGTATTAATTGACGCGGGGAACGTTTGGAACCGATTCGTAGACGGAGATGTGGCCGGGATAGAGACGACTATTGAAGAGAATGGTGTTGTAAACCTCAACTTCTCGGTTGTATCAGGTGAAGTTGCCGATAGACCTCTGGATGATTCAGAAGCCATTACTGTTATCCTGTCCAACATCCCCGATGGTGTTCGTGTCGTAGATTCAGACGGTTCAAGCGTTGACCTCACCTTTGTTGGCTATGATGGTAACGGTCAACCGATTTACGAAGCAAACATCACTGGGCTGAATTTTAATTCCGGTATTCAAATTATTCCAGAAGCCTCTTCAACCGAAAACATTGCGATTACAGGGACGATCATTGTTACCGAAAATGATGGTCATAGTCGTGTGATTGAAAGAGAGGTAAGGATCAAGGTCGAACCCGTTATTGACGCTCAAGATAACTACGTTGTTCGATCTGAGGGAGATGAAGATACGCGCTTTGACATCGATTGGAAACCGACGCTCGTACAAAGCCCTGATACCGATGAATTCTTTAGTGATGTAACCATCTCTGGATTTCCTCCAGGCAGCACGGTCTATGTAGATGGTGTGGCACAAGCGCTTGTTTCTGGAACACTAACGCTTTCACCGCAAGCTGGTGAATCAGAGCAAGATTTTTCCGCTAGAATCTCTCAAAGTGGCTATGTTCAAGTCCAGTTGGAGCAGGATTCAAGTACTGACTTTGACTTGACCACAACCGTCACTGTGAAAGAGATTGACCATGAATATGTTGACGCTTCGAATCCCGGTGAAGGTATCGCTGAGAAAACCATCAATGGTACGGTGAATGTCCAAGTTAATCCAATCGTTGAGCCAGAAGATAATACGGGGGCAATAGATGACCAAACCCGTCTGCTTGTCACTGAAAGTGGTGGTGGTGCTACCGATATCGTGAAGTCAGACGATCAAGGTAACATTGACTTTACGATCAACACTTCTATGGGGGGCGAATCTGGTGCTCATATCATTAAATACCAAGAGTTTGATGCGTCTTCAGATGAAGTGGTGACTCAACTTGTTGTTCAATTTCACAATGTGGACCCTGAGATCCTCAACCAATTGGTTATCGTCGGTGCACTAAATGAAGGTGGAGGTCGCTGGACAGTAACCGATGAAGACAACTTCTCAATTAAAGCGCCGTCTGGCCTTGATTTAACACCAAGCGATGACAGCGACGATGGCGATAACGGTGGTCTCTCTCAAATTGGCTTAACCATTTACGCAGAAGTGAATGATTTGGGCGAAGATTTGGGCAACGAAAAAGATGCGACTGTCGTGCGTCAAACGGATGTGACACTAGAGTTTCCAACCGTCCTCACACCGAAAATGAGTGTAGCGGCAGAGATTCAGGTGGCTGATGATGTCCAAATTCAAGCGTTGGAAGACAATTCTATTAACCTTGGTGCTCAGTTGACGTCGAAAGTCGATGCGATTAATGCAGATGGTGTGGAAGATGTCTTAACTATTATCGTCGACCCGACAGCTCCTGGCATTCCTCCTGGTTTGGTGATCACGGGGACGGATGTTGATTTTGTCAATGGTAAATACGTGTTCCAAGCCCATATCGATGCGAGTGGAAATATTACTGGCCTTGATGGCTTGACGATGCACTTGGCAGAAGATTACGCAGGTGATTTCGAATTACCAATTCGGTTTGTCACTAAAGACACTGAGTCCGGTGATGAAAAAGAAAATAATGTCCAGTTTCCAGTTCAGGTTTTACCGGTTGCAGACGTTCCGAGTTCAGCCGGGGATCAGCCGTTGGATAGCGATGTCACACCAAATGTAAGAGTAGATATCGTCGGTACTTTCGGCTTGGATGCAAACAAACAACCGGTGACTGATCTAAATAACGACGTTCCCACGGCGGATGGTGTTGGTTACGAAGATGGCTTAATCCAACTTAACTTGAGTGTTGATTTTGCCGATCAATTTAACAACACTCAAGGTGGTCGAGAAACACTAACGAACATCAAGTTAGAGCTTGATGACACAACATTAGGTGAGTTTGTTGATGCCAATGGTAACAGCTTAGGAACCAGTATTGAGTTTAATGAAGCTGAGATTTTAGCTGGTGCGCTTGACAATGTTCTGTTTAAGCCAAAAGAAAATTACCCCGTAGGTGGTGGCCAAAATACCGTCAAGATTAATATCGAGGGAGAAATTACTGATGAAGCTGTGTTTGATCAGTCTATCTTGAATAACTCTGGCGATAATATAGATGTAAGAACCTTCACTGACGATGTCACATTTGAAGTTACGCCAGTCGTTGATGACATTACCATTACAGGTGCCGATCCGACGCAGCCAATCACGGTGATTGGTGACGAAGATACTTTAATTTCGCTGAATCAATCGGGCTCTGGTGTTTCGATCAGCCTGAACGATAATGACGGTTCTGAGAGTTTCGTTTCACTCAAGTTAACGGGGCTTCCTGATGACTTTATCGTTAAATCCAATTCCTCTGATTATGTTGTTAAGAACAACGGTGGGGGCGAATGGAGTATTCAACTAAAAGATCTCACTCAGACGTCCATTGACCTGAGTGACATCCAAATTAAACCGCCAAAACACTTTAGTGGCGAGGCTGAGATAGGTATTACGGTCTTCATTCAAGAGGAGTTGCTACAAGTTCCAACGGAACGAAACAACAACTTTACGCTTATTGTCAATCCTATTGGTGATGATGTTGATGTGAATCCCGATACTTCGGCTGCAGGTAATGAGGGCGAAGACATTGTTATTAATGTAAATGCGTTAGTGGTTGATAACAAAGAGTCCATCGGAGATGGTGCAAACTACCAGGAAAATGATCCAGAGACGCTGAGAGTTGAGGTCTCCAATGTCCCTGATGGGGCGAGTGTTTCATTACCTGATGGGACAGTGTTTACTGACCAAGGCGGCGGCATTTTTGTCTTAGAAATCAATACTCAAGACTTGGATCAAGTGGTGTTTAATTCTGGGGATCGCAACGATAACTCATGGGATGGTTCGCTGCATTTCAAAGTGCAAGCCGTTGATACTGGGCTCGATGGCAGTCAAAGCTTGGGCTCCGCAGAGGAGTTTGATGTCACTGTTGATGTTGAAGCAGTGAACGATCGTCCAGAGTTCGTCAACACAGTGGATGTGGAAACACCAGAAGATACGCCATTGCTGCTTGATGGTTTCAGCATTACCGACATTGATGCCGTACTCGATGATCCGAATGCTGAATATGTACTCAATGTGAACGTCGAAAGCGGTATCTTGGAGCTTAATCCAACGCTCATCGCTACTTACAACCTAACCGTGAGCGGTGATGGTACGGACTCCGTTGAACTGAAAGGCACAGTGGCCGATCTAAACAATGCCATTGCAGACGGTCTGATTGAGTTTAACCCAGAGCTGAACTTCTTTGGTGACGTTCAGGTGGACGTGACAGTCGATGACCAAGGTAATGAAGGTATCGTAATTGGTGGGGTAGATGACACCCTAAATACCAACAGCAGCAGCTTCAATATTGAAGTAACAGCGGTGAATGATACCCCAGAAACTACGCCAGTGACGCTACCGGACATTGAAGAAGACAGTGGTGTGTTCTCCATCTCTGAAGCGGATCTTATTGCGAATGCGACAGACGTAGAGAACGATAATCTCACGGTTAGCAATGTTCAGTTAACGGATCCGAATTCGGGCAGCATTACTTTCAACAGTGGCACGGGAGAGTGGGAATTTACCCCAGCACCAGATTACAACGGTCCAGTTGAAATCACGTACACCATCACAGATGATGGCACGACAAATGGTGCATCCGATCCTAAATCGGTTAACGGCAGCGCATCGTTCAACGTAACGGAAGTCAATGATGCTCCAACGACGTCTGAAGTGACACTTTCTGATATCGCAGAAGACAGTACGGCGGTTGATATTACCCAAGCTGATTTGTTGGCGAATGCGTCTGATATTGAAAACGACACCTTGATGGTGAGCAATGTCCAGTTGGTTGATCCAAGCAGCGGCACATTGGATTTCGACAACGTAACAGGTACATGGTCATTTACTCCTGCGCCTGGCTACAACGGCAAGGTCGATCTGACCTACGACATTACCGACAACGGTACAACGAACGGCGTTTCAGATCCTCAAACGGTGTCAGGAACGGCGACCTTCGAAGTCACTGAGGTGAACGATGCACCGGTAACATCAGAGGTAACGTTGAGTAGTACCGAAGAAGATGGTGGTTCGGTAACTATTACGGCTACTGAGTTGCTGAGCAACGCAAGTGATCCTGAGTCAGACAACTTGACCGTCGATAATGTTGTGTTAGTGGATCCAACTTCCGGCACGCTGACTCAAGTGAGTGCGACAGAGTGGACGTTTGAACCCGCAGCAGATTTCTTTGGTGACGTTAATTTCACTTATGAAATCACAGATGACGGAACCACTAACGGCGCTCCAGACCCAATTACAATCGCGGGCACAGCAGTGTTGAATGTTGAAGCGACCAATGACGCACCTGAAATCACTGCAACGTCGGTAACGGATACGATCAACGAAGCCGATGGCCAGAAAATAACGGGTATTAGTGTAAGTGACATCGACTTCACTGGTGCGCAGGCGAATGAAATCATGACGGTGACTCTTACAGTTACCGAGGGCGACCTTCGTGTCGAGCCGCCAGCAGGTAGTGGTGTGACTGTTGGGGCGGGGATGGCTGGTGAAATAACCCTAATGGGCACACCAGATAATATTAACTCCGTTCTTGGAGCAACAGACGCTTCTGAGGGTGTATTTGTGGATGCAGGAGATGTCAACGCAGCTTCAATCACTTTATCGGTGAAAGTCGAAGACAACGGTGTGTACTTCGAAAATGCATCGGGTTCCGCATTGGAGGCGAATCAAGACTTCACTATCAATGTGACACCTGTAGCTGATGCACCTACATTGAATATCAATCCTCAGTTTAATTACATTCGTCAAATTACGGCTAGCCAAACCGCGAGCAGTCAAGGTTTAGCGATTGTCGGAATCATGGCGGCGCTTACTGATATTGACGAGGTGCTGTCTTTGGAGCTAACGGGCGTACCAGCTAGTGCTGAGGTAACAAGTGGCGTTTCTCCATCAGGCATTAGCTTCGATGGTACCACTTGGACAGTACCAAGCGATGAAATTGATACGCTAGAAATTGTCGCAACAGATACTAACAGTGGTATTGATGTCGGTTCTTACGATATTTCGCTTACGGCGATATCAACGGAATCTAATGGCGATGAAGCGCAGTCTTCACCTGTCCAAATTAGTTTGGATGTGAGTAGTGATAGCGACGATATTGACCAGTCAACCGCAGTGGACGACAGCTATTTAGTTGGCGGAGACACAGGTACCAACTTGATTGGTGGAGACGGTGACGACGTTATTCTGGGTGGTGATGGTGATGACGTGCTTATCGGTGGCTTAGGCTCAGATATCTTAACGGGTGGAGACGGCAGCGATATCTTCAAGTGGACGGTAGATTCCGTTGATGAAGGGGCAGTGGATACCATTACTGACTTCACTGTTAACGAAGACAGTATCGATTTACGTGAAGTTATCTCTGATCTCAATAACTCAATGATCGACATGGATGATCTGCTTGGTCACATTTCGGCAGACTACGATGCATCGACGGAAAGTGTTTCTCTGAACATTACGACGGATGCAAATGTTCAACAGACTATTGTCGTGGAAAACTTAGGTACTTCAATCGACTTCAACGGTCTCAGCTCCAACGAAATTGTAGAGTCATTGCTCAACAACGGTGTTATTGATAACGGATAAACCTGTATACAACACAAAAATGGGCGGCTCTGATAAGCCGCCCATTTTTTTCGGGAAAGCTTGATTTTAAACAGGAGATATTTGAATCGAAATAGAAATAAAGAGCGAAGCAAAGGGGTTATCTTGTTACGACGTTATAGTGATAGTTGGAAATTAAAATAGCGATAATTTGACGTTAAATCGCCTAAACGTGGATGTCTAGCAAGCTGCCAATGATTTCATTGTTTTTCTCTATGACAGACGCGCCAACTCGGTTATAACCAGCGGCTTGTGCGAGGTTGATGAGAGATTCAACTTTTTGAGAGGGAAGGCTAGGTGTTGAGGCTGTTATTGCGATATCCGCAACCGCAGCTAAATCGATGTTGTGATCAGAAAGCTCTTCTTTTACCTTACTTACATTATTGCTAATGCCATGTGCAGCTTTCTCGGCCATTTGTTGTGACATCTGAACGATGTGGTGTCCAGATTGAATTCCCGATACAGGCATATCACTACTCCCAACATTATGATAGTGAGAGCATAGGTGGAGTTTATAAAACGTTCAAGTGTTTTATATCAATGACTTGATTAGGCAAACAGTTTGGCAAGCATTTCTCTTTCTTCACCAGATAGAACCGGTTTTTGCGCTTTATTTAGTTTCACGCTGATCTCACCTTGTAATGACTTTAACTGACTTGCCGTTAAATCACTGAGCTTTTGCTTAAGTTCATTAAATTGTTGTGCGTTCATCTCAATACCTTCGTCATGATTCGGTTTATCCGTCGTTGCCCGAAATTCTTCATCCTTTGGATACAACATATTTATTCAACCAAAATAGATTAGAATTTGATCGATTGCTTTTTGTCCGAATATTGTCAAGGTGTGTTAAGTGATACGTCAGATTTTTCCTAAGAAGGTACATAATTACCCACTTTGGGGTAGATGGAAACGTAAAAAGAAAAAGGGAAGCGATATAGCGCTTCCCTCTTACATATGGTTTGAATGTTACTAACTTACCCTGACGGCAAACTTACTAGCAAGTGAATGAAGCTCTGGGAGCATGCGATAGATAAGATGAAGTTGCTGCAATACCATGCGGGCAGAGCTGTCGTCTTCATCGCGCCATTCGTTTAAGCGTTGCTCGAGTCCAGCATCATCAATATTAGATAGGTCACACTCCTCACAATGCTGGTGAAGCTGTTTATGAAGTACATCCAGATGCTGATGAATACAACGGTGAGCATCTAAAACGAGTTTATGAATTGACTCATCTTCGATGCGAGTTCTGTGCGCGCCTAATGCAGAAATATAGTTCAACATTGCGTGATTTAACGTTAGGAAGCGAAAACTTTCATCAACAGCTGCGCGATATTTGCCAGGCTCCGCCAGCATCGTACTAATCGCAGAAGATAGTGAGGCATCATTATTGTGGGCCTGGCGGCGAGCGATACGGTAACTCAAATTGTCTTTCTTGCCGATTCTATACTGACCAATGATCTGATCGAGATACTGCTTGTTCGCCTCTATCGCATCCGACATAACTTTGTGAAGCCTTCTCGACTGCCAGTCGGGCAAAATAACTAATACTGCTCCTACTGCAAGCACACACCCGATGAGGGTATCTGCTAGTCGAGGAAGGACAACTGCGTAACCTTCACCTAGTTGATTAAATAAGAAGAGGACGAGCAGTGTAATAAAACCAGTCGCGTACCCATAGTTGTTCATCCGGAAGGCGAAAAACATCACACCAGAGATAACGATAAATACTAACTGGCTTTCTTGAGAAGGGAAAAAAGTCAGCAATGGTACACCAATCAACAAACCAGCTAATGTACCTATTACTCTTGCCGTCAATTTTTGGCGAGTGGCACTGTAGTTCGGTTGGCATACGAATAAAGTGGTTAAGAGTATCCAGTAACCTCGGTCGATGTTGAATATTTGAATGATTCCATAGCCAATCGTTAAGGCAATTGACATACGTAATGCATGCCGAAACAGCATCGAATCTTTGTGTAAATTTGCTGATATACGCTGCCACATCGCCTTTAGCGTGTGTGGGTTGGTATCGGCGAGGGTATCTTCTTCGAGGCCTTCAACATCTGGGTTGTTAATGTTATTAAGTTGTTTTTCTACCGTCGCTAAGTTGTTGAATAAATATGTTAACTGCATCAGCAGACGTTTCCAGTGCCCTTGCTTTTGTTCTTCTAGATAAGCAAGAGAGTTCTGTACTTCAGCTAATGCCAGAATCGATTGATCGGTATGGGAGTATTCATTTCCTAGCTGAATGGCTAGTGCAATATCACGACACGCTTGGGCTTGAGACTCCAAAAGATATTTAAAACGAAACAGCACATCAGAACGTTCAAATTCGGTCGCTAAATCCTGATAGCGATAATGGCTAGAACTGACTCGTTCGTGAATGTCTTGAGCGATGAAATAAATATTTAAAAATCGGTCACTAGGCCCATCAATGTGACCCCGTTTCGATCGGTTAAGTAATGTGGTTTTACAAGCGTTTAGTGCCGTAACCGTGGCAGCATTGCATTTTGCAGCTTCAATCCGTAGCGGTTGTGGCGTCAAGTTGGTCACAGGATGAAAAAGCTTGGCTTTCGCATCAAGATAATTCGCCATTTGGAAGAACACATTGGCTAGGCTTTGTTGCACCGGTTGAAGGGGCCAAAATATCTGCCAAATCATGGACATGAAGTAATACCAGGCGGCACCGGTTAACAGCAGTAGTGGCTGAAACCAAATGTTGGTGCTTTCATGTGCGCCAAGCATAGTATAAATAGCGATTAGCAACGAACCAAAAGCAATACTCGCGTACTTAGGACCTATCGCCCCAAGAATGATGAAGCCGAAGGTTGAGACAAATAATCCCAACGCAAAAGCCCAAGGGGTATCGAACAAGATTTCAATTGAAAAAGCAGCAAGCGCAAAACAGAGAAAGGTGAGAATCAGAGCCTTGATGCGTCCAGTGAAACTGTCATCACTTTCAGCCAAAGCAGCAGCAATAACGCCTAATATTAATGGCGTTATCAGCGTGTTTTGCTCGAAGTACCAAGTTGGGATAACCACACCCAGTAAGGTAATAAGGATAAGAACGCTGTAATTTATCGTCTTGTTTGCCCAATATAGCCGAAATTTAGAAGTTGCTTGCACAATGCGCCTTATGTTTCCGATGAAGAACAGGGGGAATACTACCAGACCCACTATAGCGCGTTTATGATTTACTTTAAGAAAAATTCGTGGTTGCTGATAAAATCAGCAGGGATGTCATTGACTTATATTAAAACTGCCAGGTCATGTATTGAGGATTGTAAAGCCAGCTTCAAATAACCTCAGCTTTAGGTTATTAAATCGACAGTAATGTGAATTTTATTAAAGAATAGAAGAAGAAGCTTACTTAGGTGCTCGCCGTTGCTACAATTTAGCGCCTTAAAATGATATAAATCGACAACTTCTAAACTAAAAGGCGCACGTTTCATGCAGCTTACTGCCACTAACAAAGCACAGTTTTTTATTCAAAATGAGTACCATCACGTCGAAATAAAAGAGAACAGTGTTTTATTAAGCTCGATAGGCAGTGAAGAACATATTCCTTTTACGATCTGGAATGGCAAAGTTAGCGTAAAGCGTGGGTTATTATGGAGCTCTTTACAGTTTTTTGCTCATGAACACGAAGGCAAACAACAAAGCTGGCTAGTCCAAGGTTTACCGTGGCCACAATGCCGAAAGTTCGCGCTTGAGGCCGTTCGTCAATATCAAGAGTGGCACAACACTCAGTGCCGAAAACTGGCTGAGTATCTACCTAAGTGGGAAGAAGAGCTTTACAAACTAAAGCACTTGCCTGCTTACTTATCGCATTCTCAAGTGGTCTCCTGGGTTGAAAGTCTTAACCAAGAGTTAAGCGAGATGAAAACCACCCTAGAAGAAGCCAAAATGCGAATGCCGAATCGTATGTCGCAAATAGAGCCTTGGCTCATTGATACCTCTGAGGCGCTTGGTGAGCGTAATCGCGATTGGCTAGAAGCAGAACGTCCAAATTGGGAAGTGCTGTTTAATCAAATTGAATCCTCTCCTTTGAATTTATCCCAGCAATATGCGGTATTACTCAACGACGACCACAACTTAGTTCTTGCTGGTGCCGGCTCGGGCAAAACCAGCGTTTTAACCGCACGAGTTGCCTATTTGTTGCAAAGCCATCAAGCTCAAGCAGAAGAGCTTCTCATGTTAGCGTTCGGTCGTGATGCGGCGACTGAAATGAAAGAACGCTTAGTAGATAAAGTGGGCATGGCGGCAGACGGTGTGCGCGTCAACACATTCCATCAGTTGGGCTTGTATATTCTTAAACAAGTCGAACAGCAACCTGTCGAAATTAGTCCTTTAGCGTTGGACGAAAATCAACGAACAGCATGGTGTGTAGACTGGTTGAAAAAACATTGGATGACACCCACCAACTTTAAACGTTGGCAAAAACATTTAGACAAATGGCCGATTGCGTACCTAAAAGGGGATGATGAGTTAGGAAGCCATTCAGAAAATCCAAAACTGATCGCTTGGCTAGATTCGCAGCTGTCTCATTTAGCGGCGGTGGGCTTGACCAAAAAGCAAGTACAAGAAAAGCTCGTAAACCACCAAGACTATACGCGTTTAAATAGTGAACTCGCCTTATGCTGGCCATGTTTTACAGCGTGGCAGAAAATGCTTAAAGAAAGCAACCAAGTGGATTTCCCAACCATGATCAGTCGTGCGACAGATTATGTGAATAAAGGGAAGTTTGTCTCGCCATGGCGCTTTATTATGGTCGATGAGTATCAAGATATCTCTCCAGATCGTCTGGCATTGATTGAAGCACTGTGTGAATCCACTCAGAAACAAGCAGGTGCCACGTTATTTGCTGTTGGCGACGATTGGCAAGCGATCTATCAGTTTGCAGGAGCGGATGTCGATCTTATCACTGGTTTTAAAGAACGCTTTGCTCACTCAACCGTTCATCACTTAGATACAACTTATCGTTTCAACAATCAGATTGGTGATGTAGCGAATACATTCGTGCAGCAAAACCCATCGCAGTTGCCGAAAACACTAAACAGCCACAAACAACGCAAGCAGAAGAGCGTACATACCGCGCCGAGCAATCAAGTGGAAAAGATCTTGGACCACTTGAATCAACAAGCCAAGCAAACCAAGTCAGTTTTATTGCTAGGACGTAACCATTATCATAAGCCCGATTTGTTCGACGATTGGTTGCGACGTTTCCCTAATCTCGATATTCGCTTTATGACTTGCCATGCGAGTAAAGGACGCGAAGCTGACTTTGTGATTATTCTTTCTGTGGATGAGGGGCAATTCCCCGCTAAGAAGAAGCAAATTCACATTGATGGTGCGTTGACGGAGTCCAAAGACAAATTCCCTTACGCAGAAGAGCGCAGGCTATTTTACGTGGCGATTACACGTGCGAAAGAGAAGGTTTGGATTACGCATACTGGTGCGGGATCTGCATTCGTTCAAGAGCTCGTTAATGGTGACTATCCCATCGTGACTTCTCGTTAAATGCAACGTTTAGAATGTTAAAAACAGTAAAGGCGATACTTGGTATCGCCTTTGCTTTATTTGGTTAGCATCAAAGCTTACATGCGCTCAGCAAGATAGGCTTCGTAATCCGGCACTTCGATGTCTACTTCTTGCTCAAGAAGAGGGGAGTTAAACAGGAACTTAGCGGTGGCTCGGTTCGTTGCTACAGGAATATTCCAAACACTAGCAATACGAAGAAGCGCTTTAACGTCTGGGTCGTGAGGTACGGCATTCAGTGGATCCCAAAAGAAAACGAGAACGTCGATTTTGCCTTCTGAAATAAGAGCGCCTAGTTGTTGATCACCGCCCATCGGACCACTGATCATGCTCTTGATCGCAAGTCCAGTTTCTTTACTTAGCATGTGTCCTGTCGTGCCAGTTGCGTAAAGGAAGTGACTCTGTAGCTTTTCTTTGTTTTCTTTTACCCAGCGAAGTAGCTCAGGTTTGCAGTTGTCGTGAGCAACCAAAGCCACATGTTTATGGGTTGGCATGGTACGAATGGTTTTTTGCATCAAGATGTTTCCGTTTGTATGATTTTAAAATTGTTGTGACTCAATAGAACACGTTTTTGGTCTTTCAATCAACAGCCTTAACACGGAATGTCGGCCTATATTCTGACGGAGATAACGATTCTTCGATCGTGTCGTCATGAAGCGTCTTCGGAGTCAGTGGTTTGATGGTTGGTGAGGCATGTTTGTCATACGTTTTACCTCTTAAGTAATGCGTTGCTTGCATCATGGAAAGCCGACCTTGCTGCACCATTTTATCTGTTGGTGCGAAGAGCACTTTGTTACGTAACAGGCCTCGATATACAC
The DNA here is from genome assembly GCF_033340295.1 of Vibrio sp. 1401. Lineage (NCBI taxonomy): Bacteria > Pseudomonadati > Pseudomonadota > Gammaproteobacteria > Vibrionales > Vibrionaceae > Vibrio > Vibrio sp. 1401. The sequence goes on along the minus strand of NZ_JAWOWF010000010.1, from coordinate 91,934 downwards.
CATGACTTAAGTACACAGAAACTAGACCGATCTCCTCAGCTTTGCCGGCACTGCGCAGCTCACTGATGGCCGCTTCAATCGCCACTGCACTGCCAACAATGTAATCTATATTTCCCATATCGATCACACGTTGAACTAGGTTACGTTGTAACTCCTTGTCGTTGTCTGCCCAAAATGAGTCAACAATGTTGATATCACTTCCTTGTATCGCTTCATAAAATCCGGCAGTAACGGGTTTCGTACCACCACGAGTTCGCGGCCCCAAAAGTAAGGCAATGTTGGTTTTTCCTGACCCCTTTGGATGGCGAGCGGCCAAATATTGACCCGCTTCGTATCCCATCCAATGCCAGTCAACACCGACAGTCCCTTTTAGCAACTCACTTTGTTCTTCATCCAAGTCGAGTTGGTTCACAGTAGCAAAAACGGGAGTATTCCCCACCCAATTTTTAAGTGAATGCTCGTAAGCCTGTGGGTCCACGGTCCCAAGGATAACCGCATCTGCTCCCCATTGGTTACACAGTGCGAGTTGTTGTTCTTGACGGGTTTTGTTTGGGTAGCCGCCCGCTTCAAGGACTCGTAGCTCGACACCTTCTCTTTTCGCTTCGGACACCATTCCATAGTTTACTGACAACCAGTATGAATCCTTTAGGTGAGGGTATATTGCACATATTTTCTCTGCGGCAACCGCTGGCAAAGAAGCAACTAGGGTTAAAGTGGCTGCAGAATGTTTGAAAAATGTGCGAAATGCGTGTTGATTTTTAACCATGAAATGAAGTTCGTTGGCATAGATTAAGTAAACACTGCAAAATATAACGTAATATGTCGCTGAACACGAACATTAAGGTCATGAAAATATGCTGCTAGCAACTGCAAGCATCGGTCGTAAACTTTTGTTGTCTTTCATTGCGATGGCAATACTGGTCATGTTATCGGCACTTATTGGTGTGTCTGGATTTTCTTTGGTTGCCAAAACCGAAAGAAATGTTGTGGATTCTGCGATTCCCGCCATGATTGAGGCGAGACAAGTCTCTGAGTTGAGTACTCGTATTATTTCGTCTGTACAAATGTTGTCGAACGCAAGAAACGAGCAGGAAAGAAAGGAGTCAGGGCGAGTGCTGTTCGAACAGCTCGAGTCTTTACTCACTCACATCAAGGAGCTCGGGAGTGAGTCGTTCGATTCTCAATTGTTAGAAGCTTTAGAGAATAACGTCCAGAACGTTATCGACAATTTGGCAGAACTCGGTGTTTCGGTTGAAAAAAAGCTGTGGCTTGCAAAAGAGATAGATACTCGTGTTGAAGAAATGCGTCTGCTCAGTGAAGAGCTAGAACAACTAACTCGTACGCAAGTTCAGAATACAAGCACCATTGCTGTTGCTAACGTCACGCATATTTATGACTTATTAGAATCGAATAAAAAATCGCAAGTTTATCAGGCGCTAGATGCACTGGTGGAGGTCGATCTTGATCTGACTGAGCGATTGCATGAACTGCACTTGTTGGCCTTTAAAATGTTGAATCAGATTGAAGAGGCTCGGACATTAACGAATATTGAGCGAATTCAACAGGTTCAAAGTGATTTCGATAGCAACCTCAAAATCATGCAACGCCGTGTACTCGCTGTGGAAGATCCTACGCGCTCTAAGCAAATGAGCCAACTGCTCATAGAGCTTGGTAAGCGTCAGGTCGTATTTTCTATACTGATGCAGCAATACGAGAATAACGAACAGTCACAACAACTGATGCAAAAGACATTAGAGTTGTTCTCAGAGCTTAATGGCACGGTCAACAAATTGGTTGATGATTCAAACAAAACCACTACCGTCGCTGTAGACCAATTGACCAGCACACTGAAATTCGCTCAGTGGTCTTTAACCGTTATTTCAATTGTTGGTTTGATTGTATTGGTGCTGATTTTATGGCGTGTGGTGTACCTTTCTGTTGTGAAGCGGTTAGCTGAATATTCCGCTGCGTTGCTGTCTGTGGCGCAGGGTAACTTAGCGGTTGAGTTGGAAGTGAAAGGCAAAGATGAGTTGGCGCATATGGGGCAGGCCATCATCACGGCTCGTAATACCGCGCAAGCACTAAAAGTGGTAGCAGAGGGTGAAGCTCAAGCCAAGCGAGAGCTTGAGGAGCATAAAGAGCATTTAGAAGAGCTCGTTGAGCAGCGCACTTCGCAGTTAAAACAAGCAAACCGCCGTTTGAATGAAGAGGTTTTGAATCACGCTAAAGCTCGCAAGCAAGCAGAGCAAGCGAGCCGAGCAAAATCGGCATTCTTGGCGACGATGAGCCATGAGATAAGAACGCCAATGAACGGAGTGTTGGGGACAGCACGCTTGTTGATTGACTCAGGCCTCAACCCAATTCAAAAGCGTTATGCGGAAATCATTAATCGTAGTGGTAAAACGTTGCTCGCGATCCTTAATGATGTACTGGATTACTCCAAGATTGAAGCGGGGCATTTAGAAATTCGTCACATGGGCTTTGATTTACACCAAATGGTGGAGGACACTTTCCAGTTAATGAACAGTCGAGCACAAGAGAAGAAGCTGCTGTTCTCCTACCATATTGAAAGTGATGTTAGTCGCTACTGGAAAGGGGATGTCACCAGAATCAGTCAGGTGCTGAACAATCTCGTTGGTAACGCGATTAAGTTCACTGACGAAGGAGAAATTGATATCTACGTTAACCTGAACCCTGAGGACGAGTCGCAAGTCCTGTTTGAAGTATCAGACACTGGAATAGGAATTGCCAAAACATACCAGAGAACGTTGTTTGATGCCTTCACGCAAGCTGAAGGTGGGATGAGCCAAACTGGAGGCACGGGGCTTGGACTTGCCATCAGTAAGCGAATCATTGAAGCGATGGGCGGTGTTTTAGAAGTCGATTCCGAAGAGGGAAATGGTAGCCGATTCTGGTTCTCTATTCCGTTAGAGGAAAGCGAACCTGTTGAAACAGGAACCGTGGCAACCGCACGTTGCAAAGTGAAAGCAAAGGTCTTGCTAGTAGAAGATAATGAAGTCAACCGAGTGGTCGCGGAAGGCTTTCTAGAAAGCATGGGGCATCAAGTCGTGATGGCGGAAAACGGCTCACAAGCAGAGCAACTGATCAGCACACAGGATTTTGATATCGCTTTAGTCGACATCAACCTCCCTGATTGTGATGGAACTGAGTTGATCCAACGCTTAAAGCGGATTGAGTGTGATAAGCCGGCCAATAAAGCGCTTGCCGTCACGCCAATGATTGCAGTGTCTGCGCACGTTTTTGCGGAAGAAGTTGAGCGCTATCTAGCCGCTGGTTTTGACGGATACTTGCCTAAGCCATTGGCAAAAGAGGCACTCGCGGCATTGATTCAGGATGCGCTAGACGGAAAGCCGTTGTTGTTGCCACAAAATGCCGACTGTACCCCGTTTGATCAAATTTCGCCTCAAGAACAAGAGCTACAATCAAAGGTCGTTCAAGCACCCCAAAAAAAGGAACCCGATGTGGTTATCATTAATCCGAGCGTGATTGAGTCCGATATGAAAATCTTGGGCAGAGATAAGATGTTGCACATTATTAATCTGTTTAGATCCACGAGCACTGATGTATTAAGCAAACTGCAAGCGTCTGCTGAGGACAATGATAGTAAAGAAGTAAAGAACCTTGCCCATAAATTAAAGGGCAGCGCGGGAAGTTTAGGACTAACTGCATTAATGAACGCTTGCCAAGCAATTGAAGCCGCGGCTCAACCTTTAGATACCTATAATGCGACTAAAGATGATTTAGTTTCTCAAGTGTCTGCATCAATTCAAGCTCTGGATGAGTTAATGGCGAAGTAATCCATCGAGCATTGAAAATAAAAAACCTCCGGCTTTCCGGAGGTTTTTTCTATTCGGTCATGTCATCTTCCCACTCGAATCGAGTGTCTAGGGCATAAGGGTCATCATCAAAAGGATGTTCCACTTTGCCACGCAAGTATTCGAGTTGATGCTCAAGCATATTGACCGTTTCGTAGTCTCCCTCAGAACAAGCAACGTAAATCTGTTGTTCAAGAGCGGCAATGTTATCTCGGATACCCATGAGAACCCCCTTAAATCATCATCGATTCTCAAAACGATTATAGTCAAGTAATCCAAATTCGATCGGTTGTTTTGTACGGTACCAATTGTGTAAACGATCGCTAAATGACCAGAATTTTTCTGAGCTTCTACGAATCGCAAAATTATCCAATAACTTAACGTAATCGGACTCGTTTTGGATGGCACTAAATTGATCGACAAAATCTTTTACTTGGTTTTCGTTGATCGAGAAAAATGCCGCAGGGTAGCTTCCCACAACGCCGCGTACAATGGTCATATCGTCGTTAGCAAAGTCACGGTTACTTTCTTCATCAAACAAGCTAGAGATGTTTGTGTGTGCATTGTTGTGAAGTAAGGTGAACAGTTCATCTTCCCCTGATTGACTTCTCACCATAAGCATAGTGATTTGCGGAACGGTTTTTAGGCCTTCACCACGAACGTGGTCAATACGTTTTAGTTGCTTTTCACTACTCGCAGAAAGAGCCGTGCCTTGAATTTCGTAGCGAGGCAGAAGCACATCTGAAACATGTTCGCTCAACAACTCCACCAACTCCGTTTTTGGATCGTCACTCTTATACTGAACGCTGGTTGGTTGGTTAAACGGCTTCACATTTCGTTGTAAAAAGTCACTCAACTGCGGGCTTTGATCTTTATACCAGCTAGATTGAAGTTCATGGCGCATATCGGCGGGTAACAACGAGATAAAGTTACTTTCGCCTTCTAGACGCAAGAAGTCCATAAACATTCGTGTCATGAGCTGATGGCCGAAGTTACCGTAAACGTCAAACCCAGCAACAAGCAAATAGTGGATACGCTCTAGTAGCGCGTAGTCAAGAATCCACACTGTTTTAGGCTGCTCACCAACTAACCCTTGAACAACAGAAGCACTATCAAAATGGCGGAATATCGTTAATGCCGCATTATGGTTGGTGCCATTACCATCCCAAATTACATCGGTGGATAGGTTTTCACCTTCTTTAAACCAGTTATTAGTGAACTCAGATTTAGCCTCTAGGTAGCGAGCTTGCTGGCGCGCGTACTTGACCCAGTTGGTAACAGGTAGCGTGTTACTTTCTTGCTCTGCCGGTAGTTTTAGATTATCAGCCTGAGATCGGTAAAACTCATTTACTTCTGGGATGTCTGCTTTATCTGGATCAAGGAAAAACACCCAAAAGCGATCATTGATAACATTCAATGCCAGTTGGCCACGACAAACTGGGCCTTTGATGTATGCCATTATTGTATTTTGTGCATTATCTAGCATGAACTTAAAGCGCGACTTCACTGGAAGGCCGATGAATGATGTCATCGGGTTTGCAGCAACTTCTGGTTCATAACTCGGTAGCTGACTAACCATGTAATCAGCATCAATAAACCAAGTTTTCCAGTTCTCTATGCGTTGCTTGTTTAACGCGAATGGCATGTGAGTTTTATCTACTATGGTCCCTTGCTCTGGAATAATTCGATAAAACACACGTTCAACCCCTGGATCATCGTACGGGCGACGCGTTGAAATACGTTTGACGGGCTGTCCTGGTGGTGTCGCAGAGCGGACGAGCGTGAAGAATCGGGGATCTTCATCGAGTTCCGAAAAGTAGAGATGAGATAAAAACAAATGCTCATATATATACCTAGCCATCAGCTGATTTTTCAAATCAGAGTGGTTAAGTAATGTTTCGTACTTATCTATTTGCGCTTGCTCATTCTCACTAACAGGTTGGTGAACGTTCATTATTGCGCCGTTTTCCAACCAAGTCATGAGTGTGTGGTATTCACTGTTTGATAGATTTGGCATACCAAAAGGCATTCCCCAGGTCGGGTTATCCTTTTCGTATTGCTCGTATTCTTCAATCGTCGGACAGGTTTGCTCTCGGTCTATCGAAAAGTCAAAGCCTTCTAACTGGACTTGGTCAGGCAATGGGTGGCGCTCTTTTTGTTGTAGCAAACGTGCGATAAGGCCTGCATCAATGTTGGCTGCCATGCTTTGATCACGTTCGTTGAGAACCGGATGAAAACCCGCATCGCGCCACTCTTGGGTTGTTTCTGCATCTTCGAATAAGCGTGTTGGTGCTGCGGCTGTGAGTCTTGTTCCTTCATATACCAGTGCTTTACTCGCACCACGGTCAATGCCCTCAACAGAAGAGAGCTTAAGTTGACATGGTGCATCGTAGCACGCGTGGCAGACGACACAGCGGTTATCCATAATGGGTTTAACTTCGCTTTGGAAGAAGTTTGCTTGAGGGGTTTCCACGTCAACTGTGCGTTCACGCACGAGCTGTGGACCAAACAGTTGGTCATAGTTAAGACCAGCATAGGTTGCACAGCCGGCAAACAAAGTAGCAATGCAAAGTGTAAAAATTAAGCGCAAATTCATTGAGTTATTTTACGTGATTCGAATTTGCATTAATTAAAGCAAAATAAGCGGTCAATTACCAAAAGTTGGGCCAATTAGCGTTAATTTTTCTGTTGATTGTCTGAGCGCTTGAAAATGTAACCCTGGCGGTGGACTGTCTGAATTCTGTCTGTTGGAACGCCTTCGTGAACTAGACGCTTTCTCATTCTGCTCATGTGCATATCGAGTGCTCGATCATGTTCAGTAAATTCACGTTTTAGTACTGTTTCGTAAAGAAAATGCTTACTAAGTACTTGATCTTGATGGTGAGTGAGAGTTTGCAGCAGCTTAAATTGAATGCTTGTTAACTGAACAGATTTCTTGTTTGGCAAGTAATTGAGTACCACAGAGTGAGTGCGCTTATCTAGTAATAGCTCCTCATCATTATGGTGAACGCCGTTGTGTTGGCATTGGTAAGTTTTTCCATTTGAAACCTTGGAGTCAAGCACGCGGGCACCTTAATTATTAATGGTAGTAAAACGTATTATCATTAATATTTATATAAAAGCAATCAGGTACTTTATGGGCACTGTGATATGCGTAGACAATCTTAATATTTGAGATTAACAGTAGTGATGAATGGTGCGATGGCGCTCTGAACTAAAGTGCTATTGGAGTGCGTATTAGCTACAAATAACGGTGTAATGTTAGGCGAAGATAGAAAGAATTCTCATTTAGTAAATTCGCTTATCCGCTATTTGTGAACTATACATTCTGTTGCAGGAAGCACTTTTCTAATACACACAGAGGTTTATATGACAGCGAAATATGGCGTTAAACGCCGATTAGCGATTCTTGCCGCCGCTTTAATCGGTGCGACAAGTAGCAGTATCGCAGCAGAGAAACCAAATATTCTCGTCATTTGGGGTGATGATATTGGCCAGTCCAATCTCAGTGCTTACACGTTTGGCTTGATGGGGTACAAAACACCAAATATAGACAGTATCGCCAAAGAAGGCATGATGTTCACTGACTATTACGGTGAGCAATCTTGTACAGCGGGCCGTTCTACTTTCATTACGGGCCAAACCGTTCTTAGAACAGGTTTGAGTAAAGTGGGGCTTCCAGGTGCTGATCTTGGCTTGAAGGAAGAGGACGCAACCATTGCCGAAATGCTGAAGCCGATGGGCTATATGACAGGGCAATTTGGTAAAAACCACTTAGGTGATAAAGATGAGCACCTTCCTACTAATCACGGCTTCGATGAATTTTTTGGCAACCTTTATCACTTGAACGCCGAGGAGGAGCCAGAAAACGTCGATTATCCTAAAGATCCTGAGTTTCGTAAAAAGTTCGGTCCGCGCGGCGTTATCCGTTCGTACGCTGATGGCAAAATTGAAGATACAGGACCTCTAACTCGCAAGCGCATGGAAACCGTGGATGAAGAGACGTTAGATGCGGCACTCGACTTTATGGATCGTGCAGTCAAGGCTGAAAAACCTTTCTTTGTCTGGTGGAACGCAACTCGTATGCACTTCCGTACTCATGTGAAAGAAGAGAACTCTGGAAAAACAGGTATCAGCGAGTATGCAGATGGTATGGTCGAGCATGATAACCATGTAGGTCAGCTACTGAAAAAAGTGGATGATTTGGGTATTAAAGACAATACAATCGTCTTTTACTCCACCGATAATGGCCCACACATGAACTCGTGGCCAGATGCAGGTACAACGCCATTCCGTGGAGAGAAAAATACCAACTGGGAAGGTGCGTACCGAGTTCCTGCGATGGTACGTTGGCCAGGTAAAATTAAAGCTGGCTCTGTTTCGAATGATATCATGCATCACATGGACTGGATGCCAACGTTTGTTGCTGCCGCGGGTGATGACAATATCAAAGAGAAATTGCTCAAAGGTTATAGTACGAATGGTAAGAAATTCAAAGTTCACCTAGACGGCTATAACTTCCTACCATATTTGACTGGTAAAGAGGATAAGGCCCCACGAGAAGAAATTTTTTACTTCTCAGATGATGGAGACTTAACTGCACTTCGCTATAACAAATGGAAGCTGGTCTTTATGGAGCAACGAGCAAAAGGCACGTTGCGTATTTGGGCTGAACCATTCACCACACTTCGTGTTCCTAAGATCTTCAACTTGCGTATGGATCCTTACGAAGTGGCTGATATCACTTCTAACACTTACTACGATTGGATGCTAGACCGTGCTTACATGCTTGTTCCTGCGCAAGCTTACGTAGGCAGATTCCTTGAAACGTTTAAAGAGTTCCCACCAAGGCAAAAAGCAGCAAGCTTCTCGCTCGATCAAGTGATGGAGAAACTAAAAGAGAACCCAAATAAGTAGGAAAAGCTAAGTGAAGTATCACATATAGAAAGAGGCTCATTAACGTGAGCCTCTTTTTTATCTGTAAAATTCTATCTATTCAGGTTTGTAGAAAGCTTGATGACGAAAACGCCTAACGCTTCAATTGACAAGAGTTATAAACAAATTGGTTCGTAGTGGGCTGCCGTTAAGTTGGCTTTGATTTTTTCACGTAGAGCGATGTGGGCTGGGTTGTTTACCTCTCGCTTATGGTAAACGAACTTGTAAGGGATAGAGCGTATCGAAATGGGGCAGGGCAAAATTTGAAGTTTGAGCGCTTTGCTCCACTTGTTTGCAAAAGATTGAGAAACGATCCCTAAACTGTCTCTTTGGGCGACATACAGCGCCATGCCTGCTAGCGAAGATGTGATCAAGTCGACTTTTCTTTCTTGAATTGTTTCCTTTGCTAGTTGCTCGAACCCCGACATGTTGTTCCATTTTCCTGAAAATAAACAGTGAGTTTCCTCATAAAATTGCTCTTTTGTGAGCGTGCCGTGTACACGGGGATGGTTCTCACGACAGATAACCACGGCTTCTTCCTCATAGGCATCTTCAATAATAAACGCTGCATCTTTCGTGATCACCGTATCGATTACTAGATCGACTTTTTGTTGTCTTAACAGCTCAAATAATAGGAACTTTTCGGGTGGTGATTCATAAAAAATAGTGTTCTTTATTGGGTCCATAATGTGCAACAAAATTTCCGAACAACACACTTCAAAATGATTTTTATCAGATATCGCATTGTCAATAATATTAACCGCTTGCTGGAATTGCGGCAGTAATTGATAAGCGGTGGAGGTTAGTGCGATCCCTCGTCCTTTTTTAACGAATAATTGCTTATCTACGACTTGCTCTAAACGCTTTATTGCAGCGCTCACAGCAGGTTGTGTAAGCCCTAATTGTTCCGCGGCTTTTGTATAAGATTGAAACTCCGCAACAACAAGAAAAGTTTGGATCAAATTCAAGTCCATAACGTCACTCATAAATTTAATTTATAGGTTAACTAATTTTGACTGCATTTATCGCCTGAAATTAGTGCTTTATCTTATATCAACAATGGTATTGAAAAGCGAATACCATTTTTACGCACTAGCGAACTCTTGGAGATAATATGAAAAATGCGACCAAAACGAGCAGTAAAAAACTCGTACTTAACGCATGTACGTTAGCTTTGGGCGCTGCATCTGCAGTTGCACATGCAGCGGACAAACCCAACATTCTTGTCATCTTTGGTGATGATGTTGGTTACTGGAACCTTAGTACCTATAACCAAGGCATGATGGCGTACAACACGCCAAACATCGATAGCATTGCTAAAGAAGGTGCGAAGTTCACTAACTTCTACGCACAGCAAAGCTCGACAGCAGGCCGTTCTGCATTCATCACTGGTCAAATGCCAAAACGTACAGGTCTATCAAAAGTGGGCTTACCAGGCGCTCCGGAAGGTATCTCGGAAAAAGATCCGACGATTGCAACCGTGCTTAAACAAATGGGTTACGCAACCGGACAATTTGGTAAGAACCATTTAGGTGACCGAGACGAGCATCTTCCTACCAACCACGGTTTTGATGAATTCTTCGGCAACCTATACCACTTGAACGCAGAAGAAGAGCCAGAGAACGTGGATTACCCTAAAGATCCGGAGTTCAAGAAGAAATTTGGTCCTCGTGGCGTTATCCATTCTTACGCTGACGGTAAAATCGAAGATACCGGTCCACTTACGCGTAAGCGTATGGAAAATGTTGATGGTGAGTTTCTTGATGCCGCAGAAAGCTTCATAGAAAAACAAGTAAAAGCGGACAAGCCGTTCTTTACTTGGTTTAACACCACTCGCATGCACAACTTCACACATGTTCCTGAAGAATACCAAGGTAAAACAGGTGCCGGTTTCTACGCGGATGGTGTTAAGCAGCACGATGACCAAATCGGTCAGCTACTTAACAAGATCAAAGAGTTAGGTGTGGATGACAATACAATCATTGTTTACACCACTGACAACGGCCCTATGGTTGATTTGTGGCCGGATGCAGGGATGACACCGTTCCGCTCAGAGAAAAACACTGGCTGGGAAGGGAGTTTCCGTGTGCCAATGTTGATTAAATGGCCTGGAAAAATTGAGGCAGGTAAAACATTCAACGGCATGATGTCATTAGAGGACTTTTTCCCGACACTAGTTGCTGCGGCAGGTGATACCAAAGTTAAAGACGAACTACTAAAAGGCAAAAAAGTTGGTGATATGGACTACAAAGTTCACCTAGACGGTTACAACCAATTGCCATATTTAACGGGTAAGTCAGACAAATCCGCACGAAATGAGTTCGTTTACTGGAGCGACGACGGCGATCTTGTGGCATTGCGCCAAGGAAAGTACAAGTTCCACTTTATGATTCAAGAGAATGAAACGGGTATGGATGTATGGCGTAAGCCGTTCACTAAACTTCGTGTGCCACTGATCTTTGACTTGAGCATTGATCCATTTGAACGAGGCGATCAAGGCATGGGTTATTCTCGTTGGATGTACGAGCGTTCATTCTTAATGATGCCAGCAATGGATACAGTGAAAGAGGTGATGGGTACATTCAAAGAATTCCCGCCTCGTATGGAAGCAGGTTCGTTCGTACCTAAGTCTTCTAAGTAAATTAAGATTATATAGCGCTTTTTGGAGCGCTATATACCCAAATAGCTTCACTTTTGCTGTACAGCGCTCACGAGGTTATTTGGGTATATGTAATAGTGAGAAACGTATGAGTAAGATTTCCCCTCGCCATTCTACTACTATGCCTATTGTTCCTCTTAAAACGGCGTCTAAAGCGCCGGTTTTGGGCGCGTATGACCGTCGATTCCATGTGATGGCAAAGCCAGGCGGAGCAAAGTGCAACATCGATTGTCAGTACTGCTTTTATCTGCATAAAGAAAATCTACTGCACCAAGAAAAGCAGCCAAAAATGGACGACGCAACACTGGAAGCGTTCGTGAAAAGCTATATCGAAAGTCAGGATGGCGAAGAAATTGTATTCTCATGGCAGGGCGGGGAGCCGACGCTGTTTGGGTTGGACTATTTCCGCAATGTCGTAGCTTTGCAAAAGAAATATCAGCCGAAAGGCGTTCGCATTGAAAACGACCTTCAGACCAACGGCATTTTGCTAAACGATGAGTGGTGTGCGTTTTTAAAAGAGCACAACTTCCTAGTTGGCTTGTCGATTGATGGACCACGAGAGCTGCACGACAAATATCGCAAAACCCGCAGCGGTAAGCCAACGTTTGATCTCGTGATGAAAGCGGTAGATAAGCTCAAAGCGCATGGCGTGAAATTCAACGCGTTGGTCACGGTGAATCGTCACAATGCGAAATACCCGCTCGAAGTATATCGATTTTTAACCCAAGAATTGGGTGTGACTTATATTCAGTTTGCGCCGGTGGTAGAAGCCAACAACTTCCAAACAACCGCGCCGCAGTTTTGGAACGAACAGATGATCCCAACCAAAGGCAGTGATCTGGCTAAACCGGGGCATCCAATGTCGATTGTAACGGATTGGTCAGTCGATCCTGAAGACTGGGGACGCTTTTTAATGGCGACCTTTGAAGAGTGGGTGAATAACGATCTTGGCCGTGTGCTGGTTAATCTGTTTGAAACCGCGGTGGCGCAAGTAATGGGGAAACCGTCTCAGCTTTGCGTGACGGCGGAGTTTTGTGGCAAAGGGTTGGCGATTGAGCACAATGGCGACGTGTTCAGTTGCGACCACTATGTGTATCCAGAATACAAACTCGCCAACATTCATGAACACTCACTGAATGAAATGGCCTTCTCTACAAGACAATATACTTTTGGCATGGCAAAACGCGATTCATTGCCGACGTATTGTAAGCAATGCCCTTACTTGCCTTATTGTTGGGGTGAGTGCCCAAAAAACCGTTTGATCAAAACGCCGAATGGTGAGAGTGGTCTAAACTATTTGTGTTCGGGAATCAAAATGTTCTTTGATTATGCGTTACCGATGTTGGTTGGTCTTGCACAACTTCTCCAATCTCAAGAACCGCAAAGATAACATAGTGAATATAACCTTAAGTTATTTCATTTGTTCTTATACTTAAATATCGAAAAGACGGCTTAAACCATTGAAAAGGTATCCTATGAACCACGCACAACAAGCGATAAAAGAACTCATCGAACAAACAGAAAAAAGCGTCATTGGACAAAGCCACGTGGTTCGAGCTTTAGTCATCGGGTTATTAACAAATGGGCATATTCTGCTAGAAGGTTTACCGGGAACGGCAAAAACACGTTCCGTAAAATCTTTGGCGAACTTGTTAAACACCAGTTTTGGTCGAATCCAGTTTACGCCGGATCTTTTACCATCTGACGTGACGGGTACTGAGGTTTATCAAGAGCTGGATGGTAAGCCGCAACTCCACTTTCAACCTGGGCCCATTTTTAACAGCATTGTACTTGCTGATGAGGTCAACCGTGCACCTGCCAAAGTACAAGCGGCACTGCTTGAAGCCATGGCCGAAGGCACAATCACGGTAGGCGATAAAACTCACGTATTGCCGGACTTATTTATGGTGCTTGCAACGCAAAACCCAGTAGAGCAAGAGGGCACGTACCCACTGCCAGAAGCGCAAATGGACCGCTTTATCATGAAGGTTACCGTCGATTATCCAGAAGATGACGCCGAACGTGACATCATTCGTTTGGTGCGCAGTGAAGAATTGGGTGCGGAAACCAGCAGCGAAATTATTACGCCAAAACACATTGAGCCAGACGTGGTGCTAGAAGCGCGCCGTCAGTTACCAAACATCGTGGTATCGGACCTAGTGGAAAACTACATCGTTGCGTTAGTGATGGCGACTCGTAAGCCAGAGCGTTATGCCGATTCAAACTTAGCAAAATGGATTGAGATTGGCTCTAGTCCTCGTGCTTCCATCGCACTCGACAAATGCGCTCGTGCGTATGCGTGGATGCAAGGACGTGACCATGTGACTCCTGACGATGTGCGTGCCATGGTTCCGTCTGTATTGGGCCACCGTTTTTCTTTGACCTACGACGCACTAGCAGACGGAGTCGATCACCAACGAGTCGTACAAGAGCTGCTAGATTGTGTAGAAATTGGGTAAGTGGGAGGCATTATGGCTAAGCCAACTCTTGCGCCAAAATCACAGGGGATGGATCCCCGTTTGTACTGCGATTACGCTCGTTTAGTACGTCTGCAAGCACAAGCAGAATCATTCAGTTTACTTCCTCACCTAAAGGCGGGTAGCGTACTCTCTGGCCGACACAATTCGTTGTTTCGCGGTCGTGGATTGAACTTCGAAGAGCTGCGCCATTACCAATTGGGTGACGATATTCGTAACCTTGATTGGAAAGTTACGATGCGTACGGGTAAGCCGCATGTACGCAGTTATACAGAAGAAAAAGATCGCAACGTAATCGTGTGTGTCGACCAGAGAAGCACAATGTTTTTTGCTTCGACGCAAGTAATGAAATCAGTTGTCGCGGCAGAGATCGCAGCGATGTGTGGGTGGCGAGTATTAAAAGATGGCGACCGAGTCGGTTTTGTCATCGCATCCCAGCAGGCGTTGTTTCACAGCAAGGCGCAGCGTTCGCAAAACGATCTTCTGGCGCAACTTAAACGTCTCGCTAAAGCCAATCAATCGCTCAATGTGGACTCCCGCAATTCCGAAAAAGCAACGTTCAGTCAATGGATTGAGCTTATTAAACGCATGAAGCTCAAGCAATCCACTTTGATTTTTATCAGCGACTGGAGCGACTGCGAGGAGCTCCATCTTGATCACCTTAAACAGCTACAACAGCACAACGATGTTCTTGCAGTGATGGTCAGTGACCCATTAGAACAAGCGCTACCAGACGATTTGGCAAAATCGAAATGGGTGGTTGGTGATGGGCAGTATCAACTCAATTTAGACAGCAAAGCAAAGGTAGAAGCTGCGAGCGCAAAGCTTGAGGCTCGAACTAGCTTACAGCGTCAATCACTCTCTCAACTTATGGCGATGAAACACCTTCCGCACATCGAACTCGATACGACAGGTGAGCACATTAAACAATTCCAAAAACTGGTAGGAGGGCGTTAAATGAGTGATCTTCCTACGCCTCCGAGTACCTACATACTCAGAGAGCTGCATGATGTGGCTGTACCACCCAGCGTGAGTTGGTACCCGCAAACTATTGGCTGGAAAATTTTAGCGGCGGTTGTGCTCATTGCATTGGTGTATGTCGTATATCGATTGGCTCGGCAATGGTGGCATAATCGTTACCGAAAAGAAGCTCTACTGGCGATTTCGCAAATCAAATCGAGCGACAAAGACATGCCAAAAGTATTGTTCTCTGTGCTTAAAGTAGTGCTGATTCATATTGATAGCCGCAACGCGAAATTGTTTGATACCGCCTTTCTGCGCAAGCTCGATGCGCTGTATCCGCAAACCGAAGATTCTCAAGCAAACTCGCAAATGGTTTTTAACGATGAGCTTTCAAAGTGCTGGCTACAAAGTATTGTTGACCCAAGCGTTACGCTAACCAACGAAGAGCGAGTAACGCTTATTGCTCGTGCGAAAAACTGGGTGAGTGAGCACCGTTGTGATGCTCAAAAAAGCGCGGCAAATAAATCACCACGATTGAAACGCAAAGCACATCAGGGAGGTCAACATGAATGATCTTCTTGCATCGATAACTGGTTTGTCTGGTTTTGAATTTGCTCACCCAATGTGGTTTCTGGTTTTGCCCTTGCCGTTGGTGGTGTACTACTTGGTGCCCGCATATCGCACTAAGCAAATGGCGATCAAAGTGCCGTTTTTTAGTCAGCTGGTGGAAGCGATTGGCGAGACGCCATCAGAAGGTGCAAGCCAGTTGACCCCGAGTTGGTGGCAGCGAGCAACGTTAATTCTTTCATGGCTTTTGGTGGTGTGTGCGATGACAAAACCCACCGTGTTAGGCGAGCCTCAAGTTCGCGCGAGTTTAGGCCGCGATGTGATGGTGGTGGTGGATCTTTCGGGCTCCATGGCCGAGCCAGATTTCACCTCACGTACAGGCGAAAAAATTTCTCGTCTTGATGCGGCAAAAGAAGTGCTGTCGGAGTTTGTTCAGTCTCGTAAAGGTGACCGATTAGGCTTGGTGCTTTTTGGTGATGCTGCTTTCGTGCAAACGCCATTTACCGCAGACCAAAAAGTGTGGCTCGAACTGCTTAACCAAACCGATGTGGCAATGGCAGGGCAGAGTACCCATCTTGGTGATGCGATTGGCTTAGCGATTAAAGTTTTTGAGCAAAGCGATAAGTCGCGTGGTGCTTTAGAACAAGATCAAAACCGTGAAAAAGTCGCGATTGTATTAACCGATGGTAACGACACGGGCAGTTTTGTTGAACCGATTGATGCGGCGAAAGTTGCGAAAGCCAAAGGCGTGAGAGTACACGTCATTGCGATGGGCGATCCGGAAACGATAGGTGAAACCGCGTTGGATATGGACACGATTCATCGCATTGCGAAAGAATCCGGCGGTGAAGCGTTTGAAGCACTCAACCGTGATGAACTATCGGCTGCCTACGACGAAATTGGCAAACTGGAACCTCAACTTTACGAAAGCACCACATACCGCCCAAAACAAAGCCTTCATCATTACTTGATGGCGTTAGTGGTCATCATGCATTTGCTCGCGTTCAGCGTCGCAACACTTAAAAGAAGGGCTGTTACACGATCATCATTAGGAGAGAGCGATGTTTGATTCTCTTAGTTGGACGCAATTCTTTACGCAGTTTCATTTTATTCGACCACTGTGGTTACTGGCTTTGGTCCCCATGTTTTTCTTGGTGTGGTTACGCTGGCGAGAAGAAAGCAAGCCAAGCTGGAAGGATATTCTGCCCGAACATTTACGCAATGCTTTGACGATAGGTGAGCGAGGCTGGCGTAAGCAACTGCCGCTTAAGCTCTTGATGCTGATTGTGTTCATCGCCATTGTGATTTGTGCAGGCCCAACGTGGCAACGTGAATCTTCCCCCTTTGGCGAAGATAAAGCCTCTCTGCTGGTGGTGCTTGATAACAGCGAATCGATGCTGCAAAAAGATCTCCCACCAAGCCGCCTTGAGCGTTCCAAACAGAAAATACGCGATTTGCTAGCCGTGCGAAAAGGCGGAAAAACGGGTTTAGTCGTGTTCGCGGGCAGTGCTCATGTCGCGATGCCTATAACTCAAGACAGCAAAGTATTTGACCCGTTTTTGGCGGCCATTACGCCAGAAATTATGCCCGTGCAAGGTAAGCTTGCCGAAAAAGCATTGCCGTTAATTGACCAACAATTGCAAGGTCAACCAGGCTCCACCGTTCTGTTGGTGAGTGATGGCGTTAATCCAGCCACGATTGAGCAATACCAAGCGTATTTCTCGGGCAAACCTTATCAACTGTTAATTCTTGCGGCAGGGAATGCTGACATTGTGAGTAACAACCCAATGGATTTGGATTCTCTACAAAAACTGGCTAGTCAGACTAACGGTCGATTGGTGGAAGTGACCGTCGATAATAGTGATATCGAGCAACTGAATCGATACGTTGAGCGCAATATGCAGCTTAATGGCGAATCTTCAATGCCTTGGAAAGACATGGGGTATCAACTTCTGTTCCCAATCGCGCTGATCATGATGCTGTGGTTTAGAAAAGGGTGGTTAGTGCAGTGGTGCGTGATTGTAATGGTGAGCGGCACGTTATTGATGCCAACAAGTGCATTGGCCGAGAACATTTCAGTTAAAGCCGAGCAGCCACAAGTTGTGCAAAAAGTGACGGCTTTCGACAAGGTGACGCAATGGTGGTGGGATTTGTGGCTAACGCCAGATCAACAAGGACAGCGTTTGTTCAACCAACAAGCGTATTTAGAAGCCGCGAAACACTTTGTCGATCCATTACGCAAAGGGACGGCGTACTACTACGCTAGCGAGTTTGAACTCGCCCACAGTGCGTTTTTGGAAATGCAAAACGACCCGTCCGAAGAGGTTCGAGATTACGGTCTTTATAATGCGGCGAGTGCATTGGCGCGTCAGCGTGAATATTTGGCTGCACGTGACTTGTTAAAATCCCTAGCCAACAAGCCAACGTTAAGCGAGAGGCTAAGACCGGATGTTGAGCATAACTTGAAAGTGATTGGTGGTATTGTAGAGGACATCAACCGGATGAGTGAGAGTCAGGCAGGAACGGAGCAAGAAGCATCAACCGAGCTAGGCGATAACCCTCAAACCGCAGAAGGGGCGGATGAAAAAACGTCAGCGGAGTTGATGATTAAAGAGACGTTAAGTGCAGACGACATCTTAGGTAGCCAAGAATTAGCCGACAAATGGTTAAAGCGAGTCGAAGCGGATCCTAAATACTTCTTAAATGCGAAGTTTCAGATTCAATTGCGTTCAATAGAAACCGGAGAATCAACCTCTACTGCGAACGAAAATACAGAGGAGGCGGTGCAATGATGAAAAGCCACCGTTTTACGCACTTTGCTTTACCCTTGTGGTTAGTTATCTGTTTCGGTTTCCTCCTGAGCAGTAGTGTGTTGGCTCAAGATATTCGTGACGTTCAACGAGAGCATGGTGTTGAGTTACAAGCGTGGGTTGGTCAACAACCAACGGCTGGAGAGAAGCGGAAAACACCAAGTTTTAGCGTCAATGAGCAAGTTATTTTAACCATCGAAGTGGCAACGCCGCGTTGGTTTACGGGTGGTACGAGAATTGGCAATATTGAAATACCCAATGTTATCGCCAAACAGCGTAATCAACTAGCAACCAACTTTACTGAGCAAAAAGAGGGACAAACTTGGTCGCGTCAACGCTGGGAAGTGACTTTGTATCCTCAAGCTTCTGGTGATTTTGTGATTCCACCTGTCGCAGTGGGCGTTCAGGTGTCGGCGCCGGACGGCGAGAAGGTGTCAGGCACACTTTACACGCAGCCGATTAAGTTCAAAACCGTATTGCCATCGGGCCTGCTGAGTGGTGAGACACCTTGGTTTTCTGCAACAGATGTAGAGGTAAAGCAAGAGTGGGATACCTCCACTGAGTCACTCAAAGTTGGGGATGCAATCACGCGTAAAATCACCATTTCGGCTCAAGATTCACTATCTGTATTGCTACCAGACTTGTTGAAAGGAGAATCAACAACCCGTTATCAAGCGTATCCTCAACCCCACCGTTTGACAGATACGCAAACACGTGGTGATTACCAGTCAACACGCACAGAAGAGAGCGTGTACGTGATTCAACAAGGTGGTGAATTAACCCTGCCGGATTATGAGTTCCGTTGGTGGAACAGTAAGACTCAGCAAGTGGAAACGGTGATGTTAGAGGGCAAAACTTTTGCCGCGAAGCACACGTTGAAGTCCTTCATCAGAACGTACTTTGAATGGATTGTTTCCACGCTTGTGTTGCTGGGTTTTGTGATTATTTCATTGGTAGCCATTAAACGTTACTACCGCAACAGACCGACACCAGCATGGCTGACGTTCCACCGTTTGTTAAAGGCTAAACGTTGGTCTGAAGCAAGGACCATATTGTACAAACAATTGCGTTTAAATACGGCCGAGCTAGAAATGACCAAAGCCGATACGAGTGAATCGTGGCAAAAAAGTGCGTCGCGAATGCAAAATGGTGAAAATAGCGCTCATTTACTGAAGTCGATGTGGCGCAAAGTCCAGACCAAACAAAAACGCTTTAAATTCCGTATTCCGCGAGCGTTACCAGAATTGGACAAAGTCATTGGAAGAGATGGCAATGAATAAAACGGGGCGCTAATATAGCGCCTCGTTTTTATTAAAGAATAGAGTTCAAATGAGCCAAGAGTTTATGCGCCGCGCATTGGAAGTGTCCAAAAATGCGCTTCCTGAATGTCAACCCAACCCGCCGGTTGGCTGCGTGTTAGTGAAAGACAATCAAATCGTTTCTGAAGGTCATACTCAAGCGATTGGTGGCAATCACGCGGAAGTGGAAGCGCTGAATGCGTATCAAGGCTCGTTAGAATCGGTGACGGCATACGTTACGCTGGAACCGTGTTCGTTTGTTGGTCGCACGCCAGCTTGCGCGGTGACATTAGTCAAATCCGGCATAAGCAAAGTCGTCGTAGCCATATTGGACCCCGACCCGCGCAACAGTGGTCGAGGTATTGAGATTCTAAAACAAGCAGGTATAGAGGTAGAAACGGGTTTGTGCGGCGAGGAAGTCAGCGAGTTTCTTACCCCTTACCTAGGCAAAGCCTAAGTCAAGCTTTACGTTGCACTATGGTGCCAGTTTATGTGGTGAATGAAGTGCGTCAAAATTGAGTTAAAACTCATTAAAACAAGCGATACCGCCCATTTATTGCACTTGGCTACGTGAAGGATCATGCTGTTAGATTAAAATAGAGAAAGTGACTTTTGAAAAATTTAATAGCATGAAACCGACCGACCTTAATCTTATTCCCATTTTCACTGCCATCTATGAAGAGCGTAACTTGTCTCGGGCGGCGGCGCGTTTAAACATCACCCAGCCTGCGGTGAGTAAAGCGCTTGCAAGGCTACGTGATATCTACGATGACCCATTGTTTCATCGTTGCGTTAAAGGTGTCGAGCCTACCTCGTTTGCGATGGATATTTATCCTGCTCTTCTAGCTTCAGTACAAAATTTCACTTCGACATTATCGGCCTCTAGTGAGTTTGACCCTAAAGTGTCGAATCGAGTGTTTTCTATTGCCTGTGTGTCCGTTGCAAGTTTTGAGTTGCTACCTCAAGTCATGAAACAAATCCGTGTGTCGGCGCCAAATGTTGCATTAGAAGTGCATCCGCTTTTTACGGAAGATTTTGAAAGTGATCTGCGGTTACAACGATACGATTTGATCATTGATATCACACCAAGAGCAAGAACGGTGCTAAAACTGGAAACTGTACTTACGGAGCGTTTGGTGGTGGTATGTAGCGAAGCGCATCCACGCCTGAATGACGAGATTACGGCTGAACAATTTTTTGAAGAAGAACACGTAGTGGTTTCGCAGTGGCAGAGTCGTAAGAGCTTGTTAAACGCCGATGACATTGTCGACTTGGATAAGAGAAAGATTAAGTATCGAGCCTCAGGCGTACTGGAAATGCTCCCAATTATTTGTGGTAGTGAATACATTGGTTTAATGCCAGAGTCGATGATCAACTTGTTCAATAACACCTATCATGTTAAATCTTTATCAATGCCATTTGATGAACAAATGTATGAGCTTTGTACAATCTGGCATCCTAGTCGCACAAACGACAGCGCCCATCAGTGGTTGCGTTCACAGATTAAGCAAGCAGGAAAAGTCATCAACCAATAGGAAGTGCAATGAAAAAGACAATACGTGCCATCCTTAACGGAAAAAAAGCTGGGAATCCAGAGTTAAGAGATGCAATCATGAAAATGAGAGACAAAGGCATCGACGTACAGGTGCGTGTGACGTGGGAATCTCAAGACATGCCGCGGCTAGTGAAAGAAGCGGTTGATGAAGGCATTGAACGTATTGTTGTCGCTGGTGGCGATGGGACCGTCAATGAGGCGGCTTCTGCGATTATTCAAATTGACGAAGAAAAACGCCCTGAGTTAGCCATTATTCCCCTTGGTACCGCCAATGACTTTGCTACCGCTATTCAAGTACCTAATTCCATTAAGGCGTCTTTATCTCTTGCTGTTGAGGGGCAGTCCGCTTTGGTCGATTGCGTCAAAGCGAACGATCGCTGCTTTATTAACGTGGCAACAGCAGGGTTTGGCGCAGAAGTTACAGCAGAAACGCCTGTTGAACTCAAAAACTTTCTTGGCGGCGGAGCTTACACGTTAACTGGTGTTATAAAAGCACTTGGCTTTAAACCATATGACGGAACAATAAAGATTGAAGGTGGCGCGTATCAGGGAGAAATGTTGCTCGGTGCGTTTTGTAATGGGCGCCTTGCTGGAGGTGGGCAAGAGTTAGCTCCAAAAGCGATGATTAATGATGGGATGATGGATCTAACATTGGTGCGCCCATTTTTACCTCATGAGCTGCCTAAAGTAATCGACGAGATCAATAACCCGAGTGAGAAAGGAGAGTTTGTGAAGTACACTAAAGCAAGCTGGTTGGAGATAGATTTTCCGAATCCATTGCCTCTTAATTTAGATGGAGAACCTTATCATTCGAGAACCATTAGATTTGATGTTCAGCCTAAGAGTATACGATTAGTCGTACCGCAAGATTGCCCTTGCTTGACTAGCTAAACGAGCGTTTTCCATGATTATTGCGTAACACAGCCACTAAAATGTGGCTGTGTTATTTGTGTTGAGGTATTAGTCAACTTCTTAACGTTTTTGAATGGTCTCAACGTCTATTTGCGTAGTTGTCCAATCTGCGTCAACCTCTCCTCGAATCATTACGGTATCTTTTGGTGTCACTTCTTGACCCATCCAATCTTCGTTGTCGATCTCTACTTCGATCTCACCAGTGTTGTCTTTGAACAAGTAAGTCTCGTTACCAAATGATTGAACAATATGCCCGGTTAGCACTACAGCGCTGTCGTCGGTTGCGTTGCGCGCCTCTTTCACCGTATTGATTGCACTGACTTCTGGACCATTAAACGCGGCGAAAACCGAGCTTGAAAGTAGGGCAAGCATGGATGTTAACAATACTCTTTTCATTATCATCTCCTTATATTAGAAGTAATAAGTTGTGCCTACGTTAAAGGATGCAGTGTTCGCGTATCGGTCTAGTTGATATTTTGCGTTTACACCTATGGTGAGCTGCGGGAAAATTCTGTATTCCGCACCCACTGAGAACATTGCGCCTAGCTCGTTGTTTTTCTCCGCGCTATGGAAAAGCGTGTTGGTCATTTCCACATCGTCGTTCGTGACAAGTTCGTATTCTTGATGTTTAGAAACCTTGGCGTTGTATTCCGTGTACGTTAGACCCGCTTTGAATTTTGTTGTCCATTTATCATTTAATGCATAGTTAAACACAGGAGCCAACGACACTTGCTTGGCTTTGATTGACGCATCCCAATCCATTTCATGATGGTAATCTTTGCCATCGATTGACTTGATACCTAGGTTTTTTGAACGACTATCATCAAGGTCAAACTGGCTGTAACCCAGTTCCAATGCCCAGTTGTCATTAAATGCGTAACCGACAAAGCCTGAGAAAATACCGTCTTCAAGCTCAGGGTTGAGTGTTACGTTGTCAGTTGAAAAGTGAGGTTCCAAATCATGGTCAGTGGTGCCTAGTCCATATTCCAGACCTACATAAGGAGCCGCAGATACCGAAACTGAGCAGGTAACAAGTAACGCAAGAAGTGTTTTGTTCATTTTATTTTGCCTCTTCAAATCAACTTAGTGAGTAGAAGCGCATTTTGTGTGAAGAAGCGTGAAGCGATCGTGAAGAAACGAAAAAATGTTTAGAAAAAAGAGCAAGGGGCGATAACCGAGGGGCGGTTTGAGTGAACAAACACCAAGCTCTTTATATAGAGTAAGTTAAGTTGCTGCGACGTAACACACCGCAAACGGGACATTAAGGCGAGTAAACTCTTTGATCCAACGCCATTGGTTATCCTGGAGTTTATCGCCAGGGCCTTTCACTTCAATCCACTCGAACTCGTTTTCTTTAAAAGCAATGAGATCCGGCATCCCATTACGGTAAAGCTTAAGGTCGCTCAATTGTATTTTGAACAGCGCCATCAGCATATTGGTTGGGATAGTGTTGAGTGCTGTTTCGAGTAGCTCTTTACTTATTAAATTCCAATGTACAAATGGATTACTGATGCCAAACTTCTCATCGTATTTTGTCAATAACATCTGGGTGTTGCCCGCTTCTAGTTCGGCAAAAGCGGTGTCTATCAAAGCTTGGCGCTTGTTAACAAAATCCGAGTGATATAAATCTAAAGGACGGTGTTGATAAGCGTTAATGAATGCCCCTTCAATAGGAGCAAAAATCGCATCCCAAAAAGTGAGACCAAGTAATGCATTAAGCAGTGCATTTTCGGCGTAAAATACAGTCCAGCCTAAGGACTCAAAATACGCTTTGCTGGCGAGTTCGACTCTCTGTTGAGATAAATCCAGTTCAAGGCGGTATTCCGTACAGGTTGGCTTCGTCACTCTTGGCACTTTCTCGCCTTGTTTTCGTTTTAACCGTTGCTCAAGTTTTTGTGCAACTTCGAGCTCAGACACATCGATCGGTGAGTTAAGCATATCTATGACAATGTCACCAAATAAATCATCATGGTTTAATTTGTCATAGATACGTGCGCGTCGTTCTCGGCTCGGTGTGAGTTGAGTTTGGCCAAATAGAGATAGGGCGGTCTCTAGATCATTAAGCCGTTCGTAATCACGTGCTATGTCATTCAACATGTGCTCGCGTTTACGATCTACGTAACGGTGTTTAACGGGCTGAGGCATCGCCTCAATTAATAAGTCGAGATTGGCTTTGTCTTTTCGGTCAAATTGCCAGTACAGGTTGGCCAACTGGCTCAGTTCAATTAAACGGTCTATTTGCTCACGTGAATCAAAGAAACGGCGCACTTTACTCAATTGATATTGCTCGAACTGATGCAAACCTAAGTCATCAAGCACAAACTGACTTAAGTCTTGATGGGTGTTGGCAAAAAACAGAGTGAGCAAAACGTCGATCATATGAGCAGAATTGAGTTTGACGATCGTAAACTCAAGCTTCTCTGTACGATCAAATTCCGCATTACTCAAACGTTCGACAAGGGCGTCTTTCTTGAGTGATTTCGGCAGTTCGGGATAAAGCGTGGAGATTTCTGGCTTGGTCAGTAAATTAGCCGCTAACCCTTGATGAGAAAGGGGTGGGGAAAGGGCTACAAACTCATGTTGACTCAATTCTGCCAGTGCTTCATTGATAGAAGGTATTTCTGGATAACTCAGCTTATCACTTCGAAACCAACATCCCTTTCGGCTGTATAAACGTACCAAAAGGCACTGGGCGTGTTTGCTCAAAGAATCAAACGAGCAAAGCCATGCGTGTTCTTCCTTGGTCAGTAAATCGCTGTACCAAGTTACTGCGTGATGAGTCAGCTTAAAGAAGTTCTCTAGATAGTAGTCTGGTGCAAGTTCGATAGGGCTTTCCATAAACGACCGATAACAAAAAAGGCTTAACCCATAGGTTAAGCCTTTTCGCTATCAAATCAATTCGCAATTATGCGTTTTTTAGCTGTGCTACTTTCGCTTCAGATAATGGCTTAGTGATGAACGCTAGTACGATACATACTGCCATCATTGCTGAAGAAATTGTGTAAGCCAAGGTGTAGCCGTCGCCATTTGTCATCGAGAAACCAACAACCGCTGCGCCGATTGCACCACCGATACCCCATGCTGTGTAAAGCACGCCGTAGTTAGTGCCGTAGTTTTTCAGACCGTAGAACTCAGCCGTTAGAGTAGGGAATACCGCTAGAAGTGTGCCGTAACCTACCGCTGCGATTGCTGTACCGATGATCAGTGTAAACTCAGAGTCGAACGTCGCGAACAGCACCATGTTTACGCCTTGTAGAACGAACGCGAGTAGAAGCGTACGAACACCGCCGATTTTATCTGCAAGCATACCCGCGGCAACACGACCGCCAGAGTTAAATACAGCAAGAATAGACGCTAGGTAAACCGCGTTTGGCAAGTTTGCTTGAACGCTTGCGATTGTCGTGATGTTACCAATGATCATTAGACCAACAGAAGCTGCAAACGCGTACATGATCCATAGAGAGTAGAACTGTGGCGTTTTCAACATTGCTTTCCAAGTTAAGTCATCTGACTTTTTCACCGCTTTAGGTGCTTGGCCTTCTTTTACTTTAGGCTCCGCAGGTGTGTAGTCTGCTGGTGGGTTGTTGATGGTTGCTGCAAGAGGAACCGCAATCGCTAGGATACCAACACCAAGAACCATAAAGCTAGTTTGAATGCCCATGCTGTCTATTAGCGCAGAAGTTACTGGCGCAAGGTAAATAGCCGCTAGACCAAAACCTGCCGCAATAATGCCGTTAACCATACCTTTCTTCGAAGCGTGGAACCACTTCATCGCAGAAGGTGATAGGCATGCGTAACCAAAGCCGATACCTGCACCTGTGATCACACCGAATGTAATGTTCAACATTAGTGGAGAGTTCACAAAGCCAGAAGCGATCATGCCCAGACCTGTAAGAACAGTACCTAGGATAAGGATCATTCGAGGGCCCATGCGGTCTTGAAGAATACCTGCAATAAGAAGACAGATAGAGAAAGTGATGGTTGCAGTTGCGTAAGGTGCAGAAGCTTCTGCAGCACTCCAGCCTGATTCAGTTACCAGTGCCTTGTTGAATACACTCCAAGCATACAGGATGCCAAGACAAAGGTTGATACAGAACCCTGCTAACAGGATGCGCATAGCTTTATCAATCTTGCTCATTTTTATTCTCAGTTTTTCCTCTTATTGGCAATGCCGCAAAGAAGGTTGGTTTAAAGATGTTTTTTCTCAAAATTAGTTTGCGTTTTTCAACGTTTAACGCAATGAGCGCGGATTATAACCAATAAATATGTGATTGGAATCTCTTTTTACGGTTACTGATAAAATAATTTGCAACATTAAAAGTGGATGTGAATTCATGGTTTTGTATGTAGTAAGAACGTTGTAAAAAAGTGATATTTTTTGTTCGCTAATAACGAATGATGAGTCAAGACAGAGAGGTTTTACGCTGTTGAGTGCACAGTTCACATTTCAAATAAAAAATTTCAAAATGTTTCCATGTTAACCATCTGTAACAAAAATGGCGAATTTATCATCTAACTGTCGTAAGTATCAGATGCAAAGGGTTTCTTAATTTTTAATTGTTAACCTTTTGTAATAATTGAAGCTGATTAGCTTTTGTGTTCATTAAGTGAGCAAAAAAGTAACTTGTAATTGCTGATTTTAGGCGCAGAATATAGTGAAAAATGAGTTTTCATTTATGAAGGGATGCTTTTTAGATTTGTTGTGAGGTGACTTATGAAACTGTTCCTATTACTCATGGCTTCGGTATCCGCTGGTATCGCATCAGCAGACCACATCCATTCATTTATGTTGGGCTTATCTATTGCTTCTTTAGCGGTAGGTAGCTGTTATTTCTTCGCATTTCGCAGCTCGCGCTTTCCACAGCTTGCTTTATTCCTACTCATTTGCGGTATGCTTTCTAAGTTGACGATAACCGTAGTCGGTGTGATGTGGGGAATGTCCGCGGAATTAATCACGTCTCCAATCGTATTCGCACTTTCATATTTATTCTTTTCGCTTGCCGTTACCTACTTATGGTTTAGCTACAGAGAGAGCATCACTAAGATTCCTGACCGATTTAAGTCAGCGTAAATCAACACATTAGAATAAAAAAACGCCAGCACATTTGCTGGCGTTTTTAATTAAACGTAATTTTGCTCGGATATTGCTTTTAGTTTGATCGTGGCAATACCGTTAGGCACTCATTGGAACAAGCACCATAGTACCAATAATCACCGTGATAAGGCCTGCTAGAACTGGAACGGATGTGCGTTTTACAACCTCAAACGGGCTGATGTTTGCCATACCTGATGTCGCAACGATTACGCCAGATACTGGTGAGATAGTACGGCCTAGGTTTGATGCTTGAAGCATCGGGATAATTAGGAAAGCAGGGTTTAATCCCATTTTCGCAGCCAAAGATGGTGCTAACTCCACGAACGCATAAAAAGGCGCGTTACCCGAACCCGTTGCAATTGCTGCTGCAACTGTCAATGCAGTTAGAATAAGCATTAAAGCAACGCCGCCTGCACCAGCATTATCTGCTAGATGAAGTAGGTTATCGATAGCTCCGATAGACATCAGACCTTGTGCAAAAACCCCTGCGGCAACCAAAAGCATCACAACGCCTTTGAACGCGTCAGCCATGCCTGCGTAACAAGAATCTAAATCTTCTAGTGATTTCTTACCATCGAACTTATTTACAACATAATGGATCAGAGCTCCAAAGAAAATCGAACCAACCACAATAGTGTAGATGTCTAGACTAAGTCCTGGAATGGTACGACCGTTGAATAGGAAAACGCCGATGATAGGTAGAAAAGGAAGAGCTGCATAAAACGCTGGTGCGTCAGCTTTGATCTCTGATACATCAATTTTTTCCATTGGTGTATTTTCTTTCTTATCTAAGTATTTGTTCCAGAAGAACGCTGCCGCTGCCATGACGATGATTGCGCAAATAGAAACAGGCAACACAGTTTGTACCGCAAACACATCAAGCTCTAAACCAGACTTTTCTGCTGCGATAACAACATCACCAGAAGTAGGAGAAAGGATGATTGCCGCTGGAGAGGCACACACTGCAACGGCTGCTGGACGAGAAATGCCCATCGCGACCATCATTGGGAATAATGTCGCCATTAATAGTACGCCAAGGCCTGTTGCAGAACTTACCGCAAGAGACATTAAACACGCCACAATGTAAGCCGCTACCAAAAGGACGTAAGGAGACTTGATGACAGAAAGCGGTTTAGAGAACTGTTTCACTACCACGTTGTTCGCGCCGATATGAGTCATGTATGACGCAAAACCACAAAGCAGCATGATTTGCATACCAAGACCGCCACCGCGGTATTGAAGCATGTATTTCACGTATTCAAGCGCATCTGTCACCATGTTACCAGTTGAGGTGATTTTTGACGGCAGCACGTCGTGCCCCAAAACGCCAGTCATAAGAAGTAAAGCAATACCAGCTGTCAGTAACACGCCTGCAGCTTTATAGCCTTTGACAATAAAGTAACCCACCGCAATGGTAACCACTAAGCCAATTAAGAGCTCTAACATAGGGATCTCCGAATGTTATGTAAAAAAGAAAGAAACTGTTTCAGTTTATGACAAGGAATTTACAGAATTCTTAGCTGTGGCACGAGACAAATATGGGGCTTGCATGATCTGAGACAAATAATAATTTAATAAATAATTTCGTTAGATTGTATTGTTGGAATTTGGTTTTCTAAGTGTTACGTGCTGGTTTGAAGCTATTTATAGGAAGGAAAATATGACTAGGAAAGTGAATGAATAAAGAGTGAATTGATTCACAATAGGAAAAAGACTTTACTCAGTAAGCAATTATTGGAAAACACTCTTCACAACAAAAAAGCTTCGCCGAAGCGAAGCTAAGTAATCGTAAGAATGAGGATAAACTATGCGTATCGACGAACCATAAGGTTCCAACTACGTTGCTGCCGTTCGAACTCTGCTTTAATTTGCTGGTACTTCATTTTCGTTACAGAACATTCGTATTTCTTTACCACACTGGCAGTTTTGGCACCGAGTACTTCTTTGCGCATCTCGTAGTATTCCTGCATGTGATGAACTAGAGTATCAAACTCGTGCTGTAGCTGATCGAGGATTGTTTGCGTGTTCGGTTTCGATTCTAGCTTTTCTCTTGCTTTCTTCAAAAGTTGACTAGCACGGGCTTTTTCAATTCTAAATGTAGGCGTTGTGCGCAACTTAGATGTGAGTCCTAACCAAGAACATGACTTTATCAACCACTTCGTTGGGTCGTAATGCCACCAATACACGCCATTGCGATAGTCATTCTCGAAAATATGATGGAAATTATGGTAACCCTCTCCAAATGTGAAAAAGGCGAGTACACCATTATCGCGAGCAGTGTTTTTGTCTGTGAAAGTTTGCTTACCCCAAATATGTGCGAGGGAGTTAATGAAAAAAGTCGTATGGTGACTCATAAAGAGTCGAGCCGCACCAACGACCAATAACATCCCCCAGATATCACCGTAGATCAGTCCGAGCATGACTGGGAAACCAATATTAGTCAGTAGGGCAAGTGGAACATAATACTTATGCTGCCACATGACGATTTTGTCGCGCTTTAGATCACGGCAGTTTGTATATTCGTTTTCCTTTGATTTATTGTAATCACGTAACATCCACCCAATGTGAGAATACCAAAAACCCCGCTTGGCTGAGTACGGATCTTTACCGTTATTGTCGACATGTTTGTGATGCACACGATGATCAGAAGACCAATGTAATGCACTATTTTGCAAAGAAAATGCTCCTCCAATCGCAAAAATGGCGCGCAAAATAGGATGAGCTTCGTATGTTTTGTGGCTCCAGAGACGATGATAGCCTGCTGTAATAGAAAGGTTAGTAAAACTAAATGCAATCACTCCCCAAATTAGATGTTCCCAACCCAGTCCAAAATGATATGCATACCAAGGCATTACAATAAAAGTCAGAACAAAACTGGCAGAAAATATTAATGTATTCAACCAGATAACAGGTGGTTTGTTTTGAGTCACAGGTGTATCCCTAACTTTGAGCTAACAACTGTTCGCCAGAATATCAGCGTACACATGTAAGTCAAATTAAAGTTAGACAAATGTGACTATTCCTTTGGGTGTAGATTAAGGAACTTGATGGGATATTTTGCTTTTAATTGAATAATGAGTAGTATTAAAAAATGAGCTCTGGCTTAAGGTGTATAAAATCTGCCAAGAAACAAGTGTTATAAAGGTGGAATATACCGAGACTCTATAAAGAAGCAAAAATGTAAGAAAATAGGAATACGTAATGGATTTACGATTAGCGGAATATAAGGACTACGAGCGCATTGCGCATCTTCATGCGGATAGCTGGAAGCGTCATTACCGTGGCATTCTTAGTGATAACTATCTTGAGAAAGAAGCGATTGACGACAAACTACTGATTTGGCAAACCCGTTTGACCAACCCACCATTCAATCAGCACATTGTCTTGGCGGAGGAGGGAGGTTTGCTACTTGGCTTTGTTTGTGTGTTCGGCAACCATGATTTCGAGCGTGGAACCTTTATTGACGCATTGCATGTTGATGACAGTTACCGTGGTCGTGGGATTGGTAAGCAGCTATTACTTGCTGTCGCAGAATGGCAACAGCAGTACTTTCAAGACACAGGTCTTTATTTAGAAGTTGTGTCGCAAAACATTTCTGCGATTGAATTCTATCGCCACATTGGTGGACAAGAGGATCAAGAGCGAACTTGGCGCGCACCTGATGGCAAAGAGGTGTTAGAAAAAGTATTCCGTTGGAAGAACGCCCAGTCATTAGTTAGTGGGATTGAGGAAAACGTGATTTACTCCTAACCTAGCGTTCTAAAACATTAGATAAGAGCAGTCTCAACACTGCTCTTTTTTGTTTATGCACCCTAACGTTATGTTTTATTAAAAGCTTTCTAGAAGTTAACCCCCATAGCTTTTAGTTCGAGCTCACATTGCTGAGCATTTTCAAACTGAATAGCAGCCATGCCAACTGCTCGGGCACCTTCAACATTGTAAGGCATGTCATCAATAAATACTGTCTCTTCGGGGTTAAGCTGATACTTTGAAAGTAGAGTTTGGTAGATCTCCGCTTGTGGTTTTAGTAATTGAACTTCAGAAGAGATGATTGCTCCATCAAACAGTGGCCAAAACTCATAGGTAGTACGAAGATGTTCCACAATTTCGTTGATGTTGTCTGTGAGCGCATATACGCCATATCCGGCACTTTTTACTCGTTTTAACAGCTCTATACTGCCGTAAAGTAGTATTTGAGTGTGTTTTACATAATAAAAGAAGCGGTCTATTTCTTCCGTCGTTACTTGGTGTTCACGTTGATAACGCTGTTTTGCTTCCCTTTCGGAGATCGTCCCTTTATTTAAATCTTTCCAGATTTGTGATGAAAATAGCATCTGAGCCATTTTCTCTGACTCTACGGAACCACCAAATGTTAAGCGAACGATTTCTACTGGAGACCAGCGTACCAATACATTACCTACATCAAAAATGACATTTTTTATCTGGACAGAATTCATAACACATCCCAAGCCAATTGTTCTTCACCACGCTATATGCGGTGAGTACTGTTTTTGAATCGTTGGAAAGTCGTGCCAAAGGCGCGACTTAAGTTTCTTGCACAAAATGAGATTAACATCCAATTGGATACAGAGCGATTATCGCAAAATTGCACTAAACTATATGCAACTTTGTTTATTTGGTTGTAAATCAAGTGTAGCTGTCTTAAAAGATTGAAACTAAAGATAAGTATTGCGAGCTGTTTACGTCATTTCGCGCTGCTTATAAATGATGATTAATATATAATTAGTTAATAATAAAACGATAAAAGTGAATCAAAATCACACTATTGTGCGTCAGGCGGAGTAAGCAAAACAGATTATATGGACTCGATACGTAAGGTTTATCAATATGCAGAACCAAACCTAACTCTCGTTGGCTGGATGGGGTTTCTTGGCTTTCCGCTGTACTACTTTGTCTGGGAGTTTGCCTTTCCACAGGCTTATGAAAATTTACCTCTTAGATTGTTTTGCTCGTTATTGTTTTTCGGCATCATTTTTAGAAACCGCTTATCATCGACTTGGAGAGATTATGTTCCTATTTACTACCAAGTGACGATAACGCTGTGCTTACCGTTTTTCTTTTTTTATATGTTACTGATGAATGACTGGTCCAATGTATGGGTTATGTCGTTTATGTCTGCAATTTTCTTACACATTTTACTGGTTCATGTTACTAGGGTCATGTTTGCTCAAACCTTTGCTGGGATAGGTTTAGCAACATTCTTCGCTTGGGTTGCAAAAGGGTTCCATCTTGACTTGACCATGGATTGGACTCATGTGCCAATCTTTCTGTTTATTTATGTCTTCGGTAATTTGTTCTATTTTCGTAACCAAGTTGAACATGAAGCGAAAGTCTCGCTGGCAAAATCATTCGGGGCAGGGATCGCACATGAAATGCGTAACCCGTTGAGTGGGCTTTGCACTTCAATAGATGTTATCCAGTCGATCTTGCCCAACATGAAAGAGGCAGGAAAAGAGCAGTACGTCATGAGTGTAGAGGATGTCACCTTATTACGTGAAGTGAGTCAGGATGCAATGAACATTATCCAATCGGGTAATGAAACCATCGATTTATTGCTAACTTCGATTGATGAAAATCGAGTTTCTCGTTCTAGCTTCAAAAAATATTCAGTTCACTCGGTCGTTGAACGGGCAATTGAAAGCTTCAGTTATAAACGTGCCACTGATCGATTTGCCATATCGCTGGATGCGAGAAGTGAGTTTGAGTTTCTAGGTAGTGATACATTACTTAAATACGTTATGTATAACCTCTTCAAGAATGCCTTCCATCACCGTAAATCTGAAGATTTTCACATACATGTATCCATGATAAGTTCAGAACGCTTTAATCAAATTGTTGTAACCGATAATGGTGCTGGCATTGCTCCTGATGTTCTACGCAATATCTTTCAAGACTTTTACACCACTGGCAAATCAGGAAGTTATGGTTTGGGTCTACCGTTTTGTAAAAAAGTCATGCGTTCATTTGGGGGGAACATTGAGTGTCAATCTCAGTTAGGGGAGTGGTCTCAATTTACGTTAACTTTCCCACTAACGACATCTGATACCGTTACTGAAATCAAAAACGATCTGACTAAACTCAAAACCATTCTAACGGTGACTAGCCAAGATATCTTGGTGTCTAAAGTAACAGATATTAGCCGTTTTATGGGCTTTGACTCGACGATTTTAGATGCCAACCAAGTACTCAAAAAGAAAGAGTACGAGTTCGAATTCGATCTGATTTTTATCGATCTTGAGAGCTTAGATCCAAGAGCAAACCAATTGGATAGATTAGAATCTCTCTTGTCTTTCACTGAAGCACGCATCGTTTATCTTTTTGAGCATCATCCGACTCAGAGAGCACGTAAGGCTGCATATGAACCTATTTGGATCGAAACGCAAGCCTGGTTATTGAATACTAAACCAACTATTGAGCGTCTCTTATATGATTCAAGCTATGTATCGACACCAACGGCCTCGGTGACGTTAGATAATTCAAATAAGCGCACAATTATGGTCGTGGATGATAATGAATCTTTGCGTAAATTCACGGCAATGTTACTTGAAAAGCAAGGCTTTGAAGTGATTCAGAAAGAAGACGGGCAGCAGGCTCTGGATACACTAGAGCAAGAAGATGTTGATCTCATTCTGATGGATATCGAAATGCCAATTATGGATGGTGTAGAAGCGTCTAGGCGAATTCGAAGCTCGGATAAAAACTATGCGTCGGTACCTATTATTGCACATACAGGGGATAGTTCACCTGTCACGTTGGACAAAATTGGGTCTTCGGGTATGTCTGACTTCATCGTAAAACCGGCGGATAAAAATCGTTTGTTCGATAAAATCGCAAACTGGATCTAATCATTCGCGACTTGTTTTCTTGAGGCGAGTTGCTCACAACGAATAATACGAATAAAGAGCTCAGCAAAACTGTTGAGCTCTTTAGTTTTATCTACACACTAACTTACACAAACTCTAAGTCAGGGTGTGCAAATGCTTGTTGGCAGACAGTGAGTACATGATCAACTTCAGCAGCTGTCATGTCTGCATTGACTGAAAAACGGATGATGTTTTTGTTCCTTCCAGTTGCAGGGCGGCAAAACACTGCGCCGTAAACATTTCGCTCTTCGAGAAAGTCGCGGACTCGCTCAGTGTTTCTCTCGTTACCACATTCTAATGCGATAATTTGTGATTCACTGCGAATAGTAAATCCAATGCGTTTTAAACCAACGGCTAAAGACTTGGCTCTTTCAAACAGAATATCTCGCTTATCATCTGATTTTCTAATGACGTCCAGTGTTTTCTCTAGCCGAATGATCTCTTGCGGTAATACGGTAGAACTAAATATTGCAGGGTACGCCACAAATGGAAGCGTCTTCGCCAGTTTTTCTGGGCCTAAAATCGCGCCAGCACGATAAGCAAATGTCTTGGCAAGACTAACGGTAATAAAATCTACCTTATGAGTTAAGCCAAGACCCTGCAGTATCCCCGCACCTTGTGGACCGTGTGTACCTAAAGAGTGTGATTCATCTACAACCAGGCCGCAGTCAAACTCCTGTGCTATTTCGTAGATATCACGTAGAGGAGCGATGGTCCCGATAGTGCTGTAAACCGAATCCACAACAATGATCCCTGAACCGTGACGTGAAATCTGTTTTCTTAGGTGACTGGTGTTGTTATGCATGAACGGATGAATTTGTGCTCCGGCAATACGTGCGCCTTCCCACAAAGACATATGTGCAAAGAAATCAATGTACACAGGTATGTTCGGTGCACAAATAGTCTGCAATAAACCGACATTCGCAGCCCAACCAGATTGAGAAAGTAGACAACTAGGCATACCAACGAAACTGGCTAGTTGCGTTTCAAATACAGGTTTCGATTCATCGTCTTGTAAGAAAATCGCGGACATCACGACGTTGTCATCGTGCTGGGAAATCGCATCACGATGCGCGTTTTGAATCTCCTTATTATGAGACAGTGCAAGGTAATCATTGCTTTGCAGGACAACGGCATTACACGGTGGGCGTTTACCAAGAACAAGGTGTTTTTTGTTCTCATTCGGTTCGATTAGATCTTGAATATAAAAATCTAGGCGTTCCTCGATAAAGGAGGGAAGTGGTTTGCTTTGTATAGTTTCACTCATAATAAATCTCTTCTTCATATGGAAAAACGCCAGCGCTGACACTTATTCATATTGCGGATTTTGGGGAGAGTGTCACTAACCAGGTTGCATAAGTTTGCAGACCCTTGCAAACTCGACATTTGAGGGTTGGATGGTGGCTGTAACTCTATAGGGGCCCGGGGTCTAAACTAGTTTGTGCTTAAAGTTTATACGGCGATTTTGCGGTGTTTTTTCGTGCTTCATATCTGGATTTTGGATGAGGAATATAAAGTTTGAAAAGTGAAAAAAATGGGCGCATTAGATAACAAAAAAGGCGCGAAAATCGCGCCTTGAAACATGAGTAGATAAAAGACAAGCTTATCGCTTATTACGTAAATAGCGCTTACGACGCTCTTCTTTACGCTTCGCTTTTTCTTCTTCTTTACGGGCGGTCTCAATCTCGACTTCAATCAGCTCTTGAGTGATCATTTCTGGGCGTTCTAATGTAATTTGGCCCAAAGTGCCTTGACGAAGTTCGTGCAATAAGATCTCTGATACTTTGTGTAAGTCAACACGTCCACCTGCACGTAGTGCACCGCGGCGACGACCAATTTCTTCCATGATCTCGATATCTGATTCTGGAAGCTCTTCAATTTGATAACGCTCTTTAAGTTTGTCTGCATAATGAGCTGCTAGGTATTCAATGGTATAGAATGCGACTTCGTCATATTCCATCGCTGTATCTTTTACCGCGCCAGTAGCCGCAAGGCGGAAGCCACTGTGTGGATTTTCCACTTTTGGCCATAAAATCCCTGGAGTATCAGATAATACGATGCCATTTTGCAGGTTGATACGTTGTTGACGACGTGTAACCGCGGGTTGGTTACCTGTTACAGCGATTGTTCGGCCTGCGAGGGTGTTAATGATCGTCGACTTTCCAACGTTTGGGATACCCATGATCATGGTGCGAATGTTTTTACCAATTTCTTCTCGGTGTGGGGCAAGTTTGCGGCAAAGCTCCATGATTCGATGCACTTCTTGTGGTTCAGAAGTCGTGATCGCCATTGCTTTTACATGTTGCTCTTGCTCCAAGTGCTCAATCCACAGTTGAGTTAACTCTGGATCGGCCAAATCACGTTTGTTCAAAACTTTAACGACAGGTTTGTCACCACGGATTTGAGAAATCAAAGGGTTTTCACTACTGAAAGGAATACGAGCATCCAGTACTTCGATGATCACATCCACTTGAGGGATTGCTTCTTCGATCTCTTTACGTGCTTTGTGCATGTGGCCAGGAAACCACTGGATTGAGTTATTAACCATTTGAATTTAATACCTTAATTTTTCTAATGCTCCAGCGGTTGTAAAAGTAGCAATGTGAGTCTTGAGTAATACAATACTAGAACGCATTTTCTAAAACTGTGTTTACTTCAAGCTGCTCGAAACCGCGGAGTTGAGCTTTCTTTCATGTTAATACGCCAGTTTATCATGGAATGATGATGAATCATTCAAGATGAAAGTAAAAAGCTATGGCGTGCAAACCTAAAAGCACACATCCCTTATGTATACCGACTCGCAGTGAATATCCGTCTGGGTGAGAGACCGAACGCAAACGCTGTGTAGTCAAAGGTGGATTGTGTTGTCAGATTGTTCTGACGAATTTTGGTTTTTTACTTTTATATCAGAGTGTTATTTTTATTTCACTATTGAGCTAAGTTTGACTTTTATCTGACAAAAACTAGTCTGAGCTTCCATTCAGAGGAAGCAGTCATGCTCAGTATTCTTAGAAGTATTACGGTATCGTCCGTCGCCTTAATTTTTTTAGCGAGTTCTTTTTGCTCAACTGCCAAACAGAGTCCTAAACCGAAGGTCATCGTTGGTGTTATTGCGCAAGACGAAGCTAAAGACTCGTTTGACGGTAGCGTTGGTCCTTCGTACGGAATTAGTCTTGAGTATTTGTCTAACATTACTAAAGCTTTGGATTATGAGTTAGAACTTCGGACTTACAAGCATATTCCGTCTTTACTTGCGGATGTCGAAAGCAAGAAGATTGATGGTGCGGTTGGATTTAGTAAAACAGCAGCAAGAGAAAAGCGTTTCTTGTTTTCGATGCCTTTCTTTTCGAGCACTATCGCTGTTTGGTATCGGAATGCCACTTACCGAGATAGTGATGCGCGTGATCTTAAATGGGTGTGTGTTGAGGGCAGTGTGTATTGTGACAACCTCACTGAACGTGGTATCGATAAGATACATTATGTTAAAACACGTTTAGAGGCGTTTAATGAAGTTAAGCGAGGTAAAGCGAACGCGCTGATTTACACTTATGTTGGTATTACCCAATATTTGGATTTGAATGACATTGTAAAAGGGGTTGTCGATATTCCCAGTTGGTTGAAAAACGAAGAGGTGAGTTTTATCGCTTCGTTGGACAAACAGAGTCTGATCGATGACATCAACAAAATCCTTCAGTGGGAGCAAAATGGAAAAAACATTCGCTCCGTCGCCTCGAAAAATCCTTACCATATCAGTGATAAGTTATTGGTAGATTACCGACGTAATCATCAAAACAAACTAGTGATAACTTACAGCAGCAGTGACGAAGCTTATCCGTTTCTCTACCGAGATTCGCAAACGGGCGAGTTAGATGGCTTCTTTCCAGATTTTGTCGACTTATTGCAGTCTCGTACTGGCTTGAGCTTTAAGTATGTGAAGCCGACGTCGAGCCTTTCAAATGGATTAACGGCATTTGATGCCGATATAGTCCCCATCTCTTATGTGGGTGAGCTACCTAAGTCAGATTGGTTGTTCACTAAACCATTCATGCACAGTAATTACGTGGCTATCCAAGCGGAGCAGAGCAAGCGCGATAAACCTGCACTGAAAGAAGCGGGTATTCTGCTCACTTTGAAAAAGCAAGGGTTAGTTCATTTGGGCACTTGGCAGCAAGGCCAAGTTGATCATTATGATGATTTGAAAAAGCTGCTTACCGATTTGAAATCGGGCGTTTTGGATGTGGCTTACATTCCTGACGATATCGTTCACAACATGATTGCACAAGATCAAGTCGATGGCTTGGTGATCAATGCGGAGGACGTTTTGACGTTCTCTAATGCATTTGCGGTTGCAAACCACAATACACAACTTCAACACATGTTGAACAGCATCATCGAAACCATTGATTCTAACGAGATCGAAAAACTGCTGCGTTCTCACCGAAGCTTCAAACTGACTTATGGCTATGACGCGGAGCAGATCGCTACATTTGTTGTTGCTGGTTCATTCATATTCTGTCTCATGTTAATTGCGGCGTATTTCATCTTATCTCACATGCGACTTAAAGTGAGGTTAGCCGAATTTAATGCTGACAATGAGGAAGCGGAAAAGCAATGGCTGATGGACATCATCAAAGAGATCAATAGCTTGGTTTTTATCCATAGTGAAAATAACCATATGGAGATGAGCAATTGTGCCAACTACAACAGTAAACAGTGCCAACAATGTAAGTTGAAAAGTGATTCTGCGCACGCTCCTCTGGTGAATAATTTTGATGAACTGACCACTGTTATCGCTGGAAAGCGTATTTCAGAAGAGGTTGCCTCGTCGGGCTGTGAACTTGATATTAAACATGTATATCGAGAACGCAAAGTCATCGCTTCTCCTAGCGGTAAGAACAAGTTTGTACTGACTGTTATTCAAGATATTACCCAGCAAAAAGAACGTGAGCAGGCGTTAATCGATGCGCAAAAAGAAGCGCAAACCGCGGTACGTGCGCGCGAAAACTTTTTGGCAACCATGAGTCACGAATTAAGAACGCCATTGTCGGCAGCACACGGCATCCTCGATTTGCTAAATCGCCAAGTGACGGCAGATTCAAATCGCGAGTTAATTGCCCAAGCCATACGCTCGCTCAATCATTTGAATACGCTAGTAGACGAAGTACTGGATTATTCAAAATTAGAGGCAGGGCACTTAACCGTCGCCCCAGTTAAGACCGACTTGCTTAAAACCTTGTGCGATGTGTTTCGAAGCTTTGAACCACGAGCGCTTGCGAAAGGTTTGGATTACAAAGTGACAATCAAACCATTTTCGAATGCTTTCATTGAAATCGACGCGCTGCGATTGGTGCAAATTACCACCAATCTACTCTCCAATGCGATGAAGTTCACTGCCGAAGGAGAAGTTGGAATCAGTGTCATTCTTCATGAAAAGCAGCTTATTTTGAAAGTGGCGGATTCAGGTATCGGCATGACGGATGACCAACTCGAAGGCATTCTCAATCCTTTTGTTCAAGCGGATGACACTATTACGCGTAAATATGGCGGTACTGGATTGGGGCTAAGCATTGTTGACCGATTGATCGACTGCATGGGCGGCGTGCTCTGCATCGATTCACAATTTGGCTTGGGCACGACGATTACTGTCAGACTGCCAATTGAGCATTGCGACTCTGAGCCAGACGTTTGTTTGAACTGGACGTATAGCGAGAGCTTACCACTTAATATTCGCCAGTGGTGTGACGCGTGGAAAATGCGTCCAGCGACGTTAAAAACAATGGTGGCGAACCTTCACCCTATACACGACAGCGATGCCAGTTTTAATGGCCTAATGCTGCGTGATGAACAAAGGGTACTTGGCAGTCTTACGCTAAGAGAGATTCAATATCCAGATACATTGTTCAATTTGCTCAGCCAAACGCAGCAAGAAACCAAGCTTAGTGACGTAAATCAAGAAGTGGTTTCTTGGGTTCTCGGCACGGTACTGGTCGCAGAAGATAATCCCATTAACCAAAGTGTGATAGCAATGCAGCTTCATGAACTTGGAATCGAACCTGTCATTGTGAATAACGGCCGCGAAGCATGGGAATACATCAACCAAGATGAAAACGTTGTGTTGCTGCTGACCGATTTTCATATGCCAGAAATGGATGGCTATGAGCTTGTTAGGCACGTGAAAAACTCCGAATTTAAAGCAATTCCAATCATCGGTGTGACAGCAGAAGATGCTCGTCTTGCCATTGAACGTACACAGGATATCGGCATTGATGATGTGCTCTACAAGCCCTATGACCTTAATCAATTAAAAACCGTTTTGATTCCATTTATTGGCGAAAAAGAGAGGGGTAGGCTGCCCGGCTGGATTAAACGGTTCAAAGCTCAGGACGCAAAAGAGATTGCGCGCGTGTTTAGTCAATCAATGTCTACAGATATAAAAAACTTAAACGCCGCATCGACTGAGCGAGACAAAAAACGGGTCATTCATGGCATCAAAGGAGCGGTTGGGACGATAGGGGTAAGCATGCTGGCTGAGCTTTGTATTGAGGCAGAACGAGTTACTGCTGCGGAGTTTGACAGGCGAACAGCGGAGCTAATTTTACGAATCGAGCAGGAGATCGAAAACATAAACTATTGGGTAGAGACAAATGAATACACAATTTAATGTGATGGTGATTGATGACCATCCGCTACAAACCACAATACTTACGCAAATATTGGAACGCTATTGCGCGCAAGTCATCCCTTTTAACTGTGTGGATGCCGCTATTCAGAGTGTGCAGGAACAATATTTTGACGTGATTTTTTGTGATATCCAAATGCCCGGAAAAGACGGCATCGATATGATGGAAATGCTCGATAAAGTCCAGTACCAGGGGCAAGTTGTACTGGTCAGTGCAATGGAATTGACCATTATTTCTGCGGTAAGAGCCATGTGCGAGGGATTTAGTTTTGAAGTATTAGGGAAGCTGCCTAAGCCATACGATGAAAATGAAGTCGTTGATTTGTTGGGTAAAATAAAAGATGAAAAAGCGAAACAAGTCAGCTTTGCGCAACCTATTGAAGTGGAAGATCAAGAATTCCTGTTTGCTCTGGCTGAAGGGCGCGTGAAAAATTATTACCAGCCTTTAGTCGATGTGCAAAGTGGGGAAGTGCTTGGGTATGAAGCGCTCGCGCGTTGGAATCATCCTATTTATGGTGTGTTACCCCCTCATTATTTTTTGCCAATTGTAGAGCGTTGCCGCCTTTCTGGAGAGTTGTTTCAAGCTGTATTGAGTAATGTTATCTATGACATGAAACACCGCGGATTGACGCAAAACGTATCCATCAATGTAGACCATGAAAATTTAGAAGATACGGCGTTCTCTCATTACTTTTTACAGCAATGTTTAGAGAGCGAGATTGACCCATCACAAATCAC
The DNA here is from genome assembly GCF_033340295.1 of Vibrio sp. 1401. Lineage (NCBI taxonomy): Bacteria > Pseudomonadati > Pseudomonadota > Gammaproteobacteria > Vibrionales > Vibrionaceae > Vibrio > Vibrio sp. 1401. The sequence continues at coordinate 50,526 of NZ_JAWOWF010000010.1, read as the reverse complement.
CATTGAAATTACAGAGCGAGATACATTTCAGACTAGCGCGTCCCTGTACAAGAATTTACTCAAGTTGAGGATGAACGGTGTCACTGTCTCAATAGATGATTTTGGCACGGGGTCATCGACGTTTGAAAAACTGGCTCAACTGCCATTCAACGAGTTAAAAATCGATCGTTCGTTTGTACAAGGTGTCGAATGCGATATCAAAAAACGCAACATCGTTGTTGCTATTTGCGCGTTAGCGAAAAGTTTGAATATACGACTGGTCGCGGAAGGTATTGAAGACGAAGTCACACTGCAAGCGATACGTGAGTATGGCATTGATCTTTGCCAAGGCTTCTACATTGATAAACCCATGCCACTAGAAGCCATAACCATACTAAATGAAAGATATGAATAAATTGAATTACTTGATCTTTGACGATCATCCTCTCGTTTGTGTTGCAATCAAGTCGTTGCTGGAAGAGTTAGGTAAAACAAATGGGGTATTTACTGCAACATCAGCGAAGATGGCATTACAAATATTGAAAAAGGAAGAAATTCAACTGTTGATCTTAGATGTGAACTTGGCAGATTGCGATGGGTTTGATTTCTACAAACGTATCAAATCCCATGGTTATGAAGGCAAAGTCATTTTCTTCTCCGCTGAAACTAGCCAAATGTACAGCCAAATGGCTTTTCGTTCTGGCGCTGATGGCTATGTGTGTAAATCGGAAAATCACGACATTCTTAAAGACGCGATAGAAGCGGTAGAGAAGGGGTATACCTTCTTCAAATTTAAGCAAGTTGTTAACAGCGTTCGAGAAATGCCACAACTTTCAAGCAGAGAAAGTGCAGTAATGAAGTATTTACTACAAGGAAAGTCCAATAGAGAAATCGCTTCAGTGCTATCAATAAGTGACAAAACAGTCAGCACATACAAACGCCGTCTATTGGATAAATTTAACGTAAAGAACATTGTTGAGCTAACAAGAGTGGCGGGGGCGTAAGACCGCATCATGACACTTAAAAGTATCGCGTTGTCTCTTTTCATCGCAACATTACTATTCGTCACTTCTGTCACAATGATTGGTGCGGTGTTAATTTCTTATGAAGTAAAGCAGTTCAACACTTACGCGAATAATTTAGCCAAAATAAAACAAAAAGTAATTCTCATGGGGCTATTGACGGAAGCGCAGCTCGAGCAATACAAAGGCATGAGCGTGAGTGAAGTAGAAGCGCAAACAGAGCTGAGCTTTCAAGATGCGATTTACTCCCTGTCACCTTATGAAAAACTCAATTACGTTGAAGCTGTTGCACGGAAATCGCTTCATCAGGCTGAAGCGTATTTATCAAATGCGTTCAATCGACAAAATGCCGTTATGTATTTTCGTTCTTATACTGGAAACAAACTCATCTTAGAGAGACCGATTGAAGCGCTAGAGGGAGTGAAAGCCACATTTGATGTTGATTGGTGTAAAAGTAACTATTCTTGTGTGTTAGCCGCGTGGAAAGAGCAACTAACGGACCGGGTATTGTTTTCCCTACCATTTAAAACGACATACTCCGATGACATGGCGATAAGCATCATGAGTCCGGTTTACTTTCAAGGTGAGTTAGTGGGAGAGTTCTCGGAACAATTATACCTCTCGCCGCTTTATAATGATGGGAAAGCGGTGGATGTTCAAATAGCGAATGGGAACAAACAAATGGTGATTTATTTCGCTGGCTACCCCTTTCCATCATTCGCGTACACCCAATCATATGTCGCAGACAACAACAATCTTATCGTTTACATGTACCCATTCAGTAAAATTGTATTGGATTACGTGTTCTTGTTTATCATCTTCTTTTTCGTAACCTTAGCGTATTACAACAAAGCTTATGAATCTAAAGAGAGCAAACTTCGCCTCGCGAAAGCACTGACGAACGTGACGAAAGATGATTTAACGGGATTGTTTAACCGCAGAGTTTTTCAAGATAGCGAGTTCAAACGTCGTTTGGAAACCGCGCCATATTCCGTCATTGCAATAGATGGCGATAGGATCAAGCGAATCAATGACCATTACGGTCACCATGTAGGGGACGAAGTTATTGGAATTATTGCTGATGCTATGTCTAAAGTGTTTCGAAATAGTGATTATCTAGTTCGAACTGGTGGTGATGAGTTTGTTGCGATTCTGCCGGGTTGCAGTATCAGTCAATCTTCAATATTGGCGAAGAAGCTTCGTAGTGTCGTTAAAGATAACCGACTAAAGACCTTGGATATCGAGGTTAGTGTGAGTACTGGTATCGCGGCGAATGAATTACACGAAACGCTTCAGGACGTTATTGTACGTGCAGATGAAGATCTCTATGAGATGAAAAAACACAGACAAAAGTCCCATTAAGCAGGTCTGGTATTGACTCAATGTTAAGTTACGGAACATAACCATGACATAACTGTTTGATTAATTTGACCAAACAGAATGAGTGGTCTTTTATATTAGAGCAGTCAACAAATAGTGATTGCTCTATTTATTCTCGACCTTACATCTGGTGTCGCACGTGAACAAAGATCTCGACTTAAACTTACTTAAAATACTTGTCTTACTGGATAAGCACCGTCAGCTCAAGCCCGTTGCGAAAGCGATGGGGAAGAGCGAAGCGTCAATTAGCAAATACCTTGCCCGATTGCGACTCCAGCTAAACGATGAATTGTTTATTCGGCATCCTCACCACATGGAACCGACGGACTATTTAAAACGTCAATTACCTAAAATTTCCGATGCACTCGAGAAGCTTGAAACTTGTCTAATTAGAGATGAGTTTGAACCGGAAAATTACGAAAAAGACATCACCATTTGTTTGCCGCAAACCGCTCAATACTCATTTGGGCATTTACTTGCAATGGATTTAATGGCGCTGTTTCCCAAGGCGCACATTTCGATAGCAACGATTACAGAGTATACGATAGAAGAGATAATCCTAGGCAAAGTGGATGCGCAGTTACATTACTTCAACGAGGATGTTCCGAAATCTGTTTATCAGAAGTTCATCGGCTATGCGCCTGCTGTGGTAGTTGTCCCTGAAGAGCTGGGAATTACCACCCTGGAAGAAGCGGCCAAACTTCCCTTTATCATGTTAGAGATTATCGGTTGGAAAGAGAAAGAGCAGCTCGTTAAGCGTGCAATGGAAAGCCACGGTATGGTCATCAACCGTATTGCGGCTCTAGACAACGTAAGCAGCGTATTGAAGCTAATTAAGCAAAAAAGCGCCGCAACCGTATTACTTGAATATCAGGCGCCAATTGATGGATATAAATTTATAAGAGTGCCAGAGCATTTTTACCCAGATGGCTGGCCAAAAGTGGTTGTACAGGTGAAGCAAAGCTTAAGACATGATGCAATGCACCAGTTGTTAATCGGTGCTATTGCAAAATACATGAGCGCTTAGCGGCAAAACTCAATGTTTTCTGACTGAGGAATAGTATGCAGAAGTTCAATCAACGTGTCCGCATGGTACTTTTTCAGAATACGCGTTTTGTAGGTGCTGATTGTTTTAGCGCTGAGTGAAAGTTGTTCAGAAATCTTCTTATTTGAGTAGCCTTGTACAAGATAATGGAACACCATGGCTTCGCGATTTGAAAGTGTTACGTTACCCGACGATGGTGTGTGAGTCGACTTAAACATTGAGTAACCGCGTGAAACACTCACAATTGCGTCGATAATGGTCTCTCTTGTTTCATGTTTGCTTAAGAAGCCGTTGGCGCCCATTTCGTACGCTGCTTTAGAAAGACTCGAGTAGTCGCGTGAAGAAACAAATAACAGTCGGCCACGATATCCCGTCGCTAAAATGTTTTTGGCTAAACGCATACCATCGCGGTCGCCAAGCACTACGTCTAGAATAATCAAATCAATCTTTTGGCCTCGAACAAGATCCATCACTTCCGCACTGTCAGTGGTTTGAATCACTTCAGCTGCGTTGATTACGGATTCAACTAGAGAAGCAAGTGCTTCGCTATACAATGGTTGAGCGTCGATAATAAGAACATTATTCAAAGTTAACCTCACCTAATACATCAACTAGTGTGCTGTCAGGCGACAGCGCAATTGGATGAATAGGATTGTAGGAAAAACCTTGCTAAGAGGAAGAAAAATGACTCTTTCCAAAAGTGAAAATCAGTGTCTTGATTATGGGAATAGCGATGTCAGGTATTGAAATACCTAGTGATAGGATGATTACTTAAAACTTACGTTGACAGAAAACTAACAAACTGAAAGTGTTCTTTCAGTGTTCTATGCCTTCAGATTTTCTTGTGATGTTTCTAGCGCTTCGATTTAAACCCGTGTGTTAGCAAGCGCAGTTTTATACCAAGCCACTTGAAGAGAGCTTGTTCTACACCAGGCATGAGCACGCTAGCCAACTTTGTACTGATATCTGTTAGATAGGTTTGGCTATTGACGCTGAACATCACTTCAAATTATTTCTAAACTTTTCATTGACTCGGCCGCTAAAAGTGGAGGTGTTAATTCGCACTTTGGCCACTCATAATGTCGTGTTCAAAAATGAGACAATTTTACATGGTTTGGTATGGAAATGTGCGTTAGCCGTCCTTTTGATGGTTTACAAATTTTGTTGTAACGACTAAAAAGGACTTTTGGATTTTTAGCCAGAGAATGGCTTCTCATGGCGTTTGCATCAAACTTTTTCTGATGCGTATTTTTGGTTGGATAATTGGCTTTATGAGTAACGTAACCAGCACCATTTTGACAGAAAGTGGTACCAATGAGCTTGAAATCATCGAGTTTCATTTAGAAAAAACATTGCCAGATGGCAGCACAAAAACTTGTTATTACGGCATTAACGTTGCGAAAGTACGAGAAGTGATTCGCGTGCCAGAAACAACCGATTATCCAAACGCACAACCTCATATGATTGGTGTGTTCTCATCCAGAGATGTACTGACGCCTTTAGTAGATTTAGCTGGTTGGTTAGGTGTGCCAACACGACAAGATCTGGAGCGCAAGTTTGTAATCGTTACGGATTTCAACAAAATGACCAATGGCTTCTTAATTGACAGCATTTCGCGTATTCATCGTATCTCTTGGAATGATGTGGAATCACCAAGTCAGTTTTTGGAAGCGGGCGAACAAGATTGTGTAGTAGCCGTTGTCCGTAAAGAAGGCAACCTGATCATGATTCTCGACTTTGAAAAAATCATCGCAGACATCAACCCAGAATTGAGTATGGAAAAATACGATGTGAAAGGGGACAAGTCGGTGGATCTCAACCAGAGAATGGTCGGTAAGCGTAATGCGAAAACGATCATGGTGGTGGATGACTCAGCATTTATTCGCTCTTTGATCCAAGATACATTAGCTTCTTCAGGCTACAATGTGATCACATGTAAAGACGGTGGTGAGGCGCATGAGAAGTTGATGAGCTTGATCGAGGTTGCGAAAGAAGAAAACTTGCCAGTTAAAGAGCTATTAGATGCGGTGGTTACGGACGTAGAAATGCCTCGAATGGATGGTATGCACTTAGTGAAGAGACTACGCGATACCGAAGCGTTTCATGAAATGCCGATCATTATGTTCTCGTCATTGATGAGTGAGGATAACCGAGCGAAAGCACTATCTCTTGGCGCAAATGATACGATTACCAAGCCAGAGATTGGCCGCATGGTGAATATGATGGATAAATACGTGTTTAACTTTGCGTAAAAAACCGATCAGATGAAACAAATAAGGCTGCCGATTGGCAGCCTTATTTTTATTGAGGGCAGGGAAGAATATCTAAGGTGTAACTCTCGTTTGGAGTCTGCGGTGGCCCATATAAAATTCCGCATTGTGTAAGGCTAGCTCTTTTTTCGTCGGCTGCAGCAATGACCATTTCGCGAGTTGTTGAACCAGCCGGGTGATGAAATGTTTTCCAATCCGAGTCTTCTTCGTTCAGTCCTTGCACGAGTAACTTCATCGATTCGCTATCAGAATCAGGATATCCATATAAAAAAACACAGCGCTTTGAACCACCAATATTACAGCCGTCAAATGGTAAATCTGCCATTAAAGCACTGTCTACGAAGTTTGAAACGTAAGGCTTGCTTTCCAACCCCGCAATCGCCATTTTCCCATAACCGACGCCTAATGCTGACGCAATAGCGCCTTTCATTCCTTCCAAACGAGCTTCACGTGCATCACTTTGAAGGTTTAAAAAGCGTGGCGCGGCAGTGACAGCAAGAATACCGAGCACGACAATAACTACGACTAACTCTATTAGAGTAAATCCCGTTTGTTTTTTCATATTATTTTCACAGCAAGTTAAAGGTAGAAAAATACTGACCGTACACTTGTTTATTGTGTAAATAAGTACGGTAATGATAAATCGATCAGTAGTATAAAGAGGTGAGTTCTAAAGTGCTATACCGACGCCGCACTAATTGACTGAATCCATTAAATGCAACGGAGAATTCACGGGTCTAATTCTGCTAGATTTTAAGAGGTCATTAATTCCGCTGAAGAAATGCTGCGTGAACAGGCGAGCATGAATCCTCTTCGATGTAAGCAAACATGTACATCAGCGGAATGAAATACAAAATGCAAATGAGGGCGAACCGCACAAATGGATTGTCTTTTTATTCACTTTGATGAATGCTACGCGGAATTCATATCGCAGTATGCCTGAGGTATTCACCATGTGAATGTGCTTTGGTTTTGTGTTTATTTTTCAAATATAAGAATAATCTAAATGGAATTCGATTCGATAAACTTCCTTGCAATAGGTTTGATATTTCTTGGCTCTTATGTCCAGACCGCAATCGGTTTTGGCTTGGCTATTGTTGCCGCACCTTTACTGATTCTTTGGGCGCCAGAATATGTTCCTGCGCCAATCTGTTTAGTCGCGTTATTTATTTCGTTGATGAATGCGATGAAGCACCGCAGTAGTGTTGAAATCGGCGGCTTAAAGATGGCGTTGATTGGGCGAGTGCCGGGATCAATTGCTGGTGGCTTGCTACTCTTTTTTGTATCTACACAAACTCTCACGCTTTGGATTGGTTTGTTGGTGCTGTTTGCAGTCTTGGTGAGTGTTTTACCGTTTCGGGTTGAGCCTACGCCTTCGCGTATGACATGTGCTGGCTTCTTTTCTGGGTTGTTTGGTACCAGTTCTGCGATTGGAGGCCCTCCGATGGCGTTATTGTTGCAGCATCAAGAAGCAAATCAGTTACGCGGCAACTTATCGGCTTTTTTTGTTTTCAGTTCGATTATTTCACTAATAGTACAAATCCCAGTGGGCTTCTTCACATTGCATCATTTGGTCATTACTATTCCTCTATTACCTGCTGCGGCGCTTGGTTACTGGCTAGCAATGAAAACTACCCAGTCGTTACCAAAAGAAAAGATTCGGTTTGGGGCACTTATGTTGTGTTTTGTGAGTGGCTTTACCGCCGTCGTACAAGCGTTGAGCCAATAATGCCATCTGCATCATAAAGTCACTGCGGGATTGCATTCCTTTTTATGTATGGCGGACTTGTTTACTTACGCCAAATTGGTCGTTTAGATGGGCGATAGTTTTATGAATAACACTCGTTATGGCACTTTTATGGCAGCATTCTCCTTTGTGATCTGGGGATTGCTACCAATTTATTATCGTTATTTACCGAATGCTTCTATGGATGAGTTGCTAGCATGGCGAATCATTGGGTCTGTACCTGTCGGGTTTCTAATTGTACTTGGGATAACCCGTCGAGGGCTGAATTGGAAAGAAATCTGGCTTGATAAAAAATCCTTGTGGTACACGTTTGTGGCGAGCAGTTTGATGTGTATTTCTTGGAGTGCGTTCACTTGGGCTTTGACCCATCATCGGGTCATCGATGCCAGCTTAGGCTTCTTTATTGGACCATTAGTATCTGTTGCGCTGGGCGTATTTATTCTTGGGGATAGGCTCTCAAAAGGCAAACTTATTGCAATCGTGCTGGCAACAATTGGTGTTATGTATCAAGTGATTCACTATGGTCAGCTACCCGTTATCGCACTAACGATGGGGTTGTTCTTTGCTTTGTATGGGCTGTACAAGAAGAAGATAAATTATGACTGGAGTACAACCTTGTTTGTTGAGGCGTTGTTACTGACTCCAGTTGCACTCGCATATTTGCTCTATAAACAATGGGCAACTGGTGAACTGGCTTCGGGCACAGATACCACAACATTGCTTTTGTATTTTGGCAGTGCACCTATCACACTTTTACCACTCGTATTTTATTCTATCGCAATACGTATAACTAATTTATCAACCGTCGGTCTAATGCAATACATCGAGCCAAGCTTGCAGTTTGTGTTGGCAGTTATGTTTTTTGGCGAGTTGTTTGACGAAGTGAAAGCGGTGACCTTTGCATTTATTTGGGTAGGGCTGTTGTTCACAATTTTTGAAAGTATTATCAAAGGGCATCGGCGCAAAAAGCTGGTCAAACACCCCTTATAGTGGTTTCAATATTCTCACATATTAGCTTCTTTATTCTTATGCCCTCCATTCGAGGGCATTTTTAATGTCATGAAGCATTGGCTTTCGTTTTTTGCCCGAATAGAAATCATAACTTGAGATTATTTGACGCATTATCATAATGATACCGCTATAGTTATAGCCAAGTGACACGCTTATATAAGTGAAAACCAGATCAAGAAGGACGACATATGATCACAGCTCTGTATGCCAACATTCTCGCAATACTCATTATTTGGTTGGCTGTTCAAGTAATTAAGCAACGTCGCTTAAATCAAATTGCTTATGCAGATGGTGGGGTAGAGGCTCTACAAATTGCTCGTAGTGCCCAGAGTAATGCGACAGAATATATCCCCATCACCCTGATTTTAATGGCACTTTTAGAATTCAATAGTGCTTACCCAACATGGATACATCTCACCGGTATTATTTTTGTAATTGGTCGAGTTATTCATGCTAAAGGCATATTGAAAAAAGACTTGAAAAAGCGCATTAGAGGGATGCAGGTGACATTTCTGGTGATACTTTCATTGGTTGTGTTAAATATGATTTACCTGCCATACGATAAGTTATGGTAAGTCTGCGACGTTACATTCCACCACCTTGGGTACTCGTTCTGATTGGATTAGTACTGAATATTGGCGCGATCATCGTTACTAGCTTAGTCCTTGATAAGTTGGGTAAACAGCACTCGCAGCTCGCAGAGCAAACAGCAGAAAACTTGTATTCCATCCAACTCGCATGGAACAGTGTGGAAACCCTAGAAAGGAAAAGAGAAGCTTTACTGCTGCATGTGCACATAAGTCAGAGCGTAGCGATACCTTTAGAGCTAGAAGAGGTATTAGCAGGGCATTTATCTTCTTGGGTTCTCAACGAGTCGGATGAAATAAAAATTGATCAACTTCCTCAACTGATGTCAAAGATAAATCAGGCACAAGCTTCGTATAGAGACCGCATCGATAATTACTACATTGAGAATGTAGAGCTCAATGAGGTAATGGCAAAGCAGGATGAAAAGATCGCTTGGTACAAGAATATCGGACTCTTCTTGCAAGTATTCGGACTTGCGTTAATCCTTGCACGCGACTTAGCTAGGAAGCAATAAAAGCAAGAGCTAAAGATCAGGTTTATTGCGAAATGCCAATGGTAGTTTGCAAATTGCAATTTATTCGGTGAGCAAACAGTAGCTATTGGTTAAGTTTTAATGAAAGTGATTAAATAACAACCTGTTTTTGTGCACTGAAAAGTTGGCACGCCTCATGCTTTAGTATGAGTGACCCTTTCTAAGCCGAGGGTCACCTAGCCAACTGACGTTGTTAGTGAACCATCTTGTTCACAAATATATACAGCCAATCACGACTCCTTGTGGTTGGCTTTTTTTATGCAGTCTAGAACTGTGCTTTAATCCAGATCATGCGATGGTCGGAAGATACATCCTTACCATCACCATACTTACCGATACGTGCATCGTTAAATAGTTTACGGCCTTCTTCATAAGACGCTGACCAGTACACACCAGAGTCTATTACATTCAAATTTGCTGAAGGCAAGGCATAGTCTACCCCTAAGCCAAACGTTGAAGTGATGCGATTCGGATATGGGTGAGTTGAACTGCGGTCAACAGCGTGTTCAGCTGCACCAAAGCTTGTTGGGTAAAGCTCACCATTCATCACGGTTTGATTAACCAATGGATCGTTGTGCAGCTCTTGCATTACAGAGCTAATACCGTCACCAGCCACTGGATCAAGGTTTTGATCACCCATCATTACGAATTTAGTGCCGTTCGTTAAGCCACCTGTTTTACCCGCATCGTCGTAAAAATAGTCTTTACCTTGAATGTAATGATGCCAAAACTCCACTTCTGCTGCGTTTTGCGCTTTGTTTTTACCGGTGTCGAATACTGGTGGAGTAGGATGAGACATCAACAAGTGTACAACTTCTTCGCCATTGCGAGTTGGAATGATGATTGGCGCGTCGACGTGATTTTTCGAAGATAGACGCACTTGATCCCATTCTTCCGCTGAGTACCATTCATCACCACACTTCATGCCGTCTGGAATCTTTTGCGAACCGTCACAGATAGTAATGGTTGGAATTTTCGCACCTTCCATATCTTTCCATTTAAATGCTTGGAATGTACGTGTGTTTGCTGTGTCAATTTTATACTTAGACATAAGGGCAAATGCATATTGACCATGGTACATGCCAAAGCCCCATGCATCACCTGGCATTTGACCTGCGGTTCCGTTGTTGTCGAGATCAAACTCACTCAACAACCCTGTATTAGTTGAGTAAGATTCAGCATAAGGGTATTCAATAGGCTCAAGGTTTGCTTCACCGCCCGCGCCATTGATGCTTTGCGCGACAGACAGGTAGTTCTTCTGGAATCCTTCAATGGCTGCTTTGTTTTCGCCTGTTCCGTCGTTGTTGTATTCCGCCATCATAAGAACATCAGGACGATTCTTTTGAATGATTGCTGCAACGTTACGAATTTGAATGACTTTTTCCGCAGTGGTTTTGTCTTCGGCTGCGATTGAACCGTCTAAATAAGAGGTGACCAACGCAGTTTGCTGCGTTGGTTCAATTTGCATTTCACCTACCAAAGTTTCGAAGGTAGCGCGGTCAAAAGAGAGGTTGTAAGTCGCTATTTTTACTTCTTTAGGCTGAACATTGACGTATTCAGTGTCGTCATTACATCCAGATAGTAGAGCGGCGCCAACAAGGACAGCGATAGAGGTTTTGATTGCTTTCATGGGTACGTCATACCTTATAATTAATTCGGCTGAATATTAAAGTCATCAGTCATTGTTTTAAGCGATATTAGTCACACAAACGTTTTCATATTTACATGTTCAATTAGTTTTTGTGTGATTTGTGCAATAAATGCAACACTTTCAACACCATAAGGTTATATGTAAATTGTTAAAAAACGGTGTCGTTATTGATGCGAACATAGAGAGCCCGCCACCGTTAAAAAGAAAAGCGTAGAATTTAAGCGTGCATGAGATGTTTGAGTTGTATGCTTATCGCCGTGTTTTATTTTTTATGTTTAAATTTCTGTATATAATAAGCAGTAAATCAGAAGTGAGGACGACCTCACCGCTCTATCTTTTCTCGGGGACGACCCCATCTCGTTGGGAAATGTGACATGGCTTGGGGAATTCTCTTCATTGCGGGCCTGTGTGAAATCGCATGGGCTGTCGGTCTTAAATATTCACAAGGCTTTACCAAATTCGGCGCTTCGGCATTCACTATTGTCTTTATGTTATTGAGCTTTTGGTTGCTTGGCATTGCGTTAAGAACCTTGCCTTTAGGCATTGCTTATGGCGTATGGGTAGGGATTGGCGCAATAGGCACAGCAGTCGTGAGTATTTATCTGTTCAATGAGCCAGCAACACTTATCAAAGCCTTAAGCTTGCTAATGATTGTCGCTGGTATCGCAGGGTTAAAAATATCAGCTTAACGTTAGGCTAAACACAAAACAGCCAGAGTCACTCTGGCTGTTTTTCTAAATGTCGTGTTTACGGTTCTGGCGAGGTATATCAAGCGTTGCGCTTAATAAAAGGTAACCGTAAGTGATGACCAAACGCATTAATTAATGCGCCTGTAACAATCAGACCGCCACCGACGTACGTCCAAATGATCGGAACCTCGCCAAAGAAAATGATGCCCAACAACACAGAAAATACGATCTGGATATACGAATAAGCGGAGGCTTTACCCGCTTGTTGAGTTTGCATCGCTTTGGTTAACCCCAATTGTCCAATTTGGGTAAAGACACCAACTAGAACCAACATGAAAGTCAGATATAGATCGGGCATTATAAAATCGTCGCCAATCAGTAAGAGTGAAGCGGGGAGAGCAACCAACGGGAAATAGAAAATGATCACTGAGCTGTCTTCTGTCTGACTCAGTTTTCTGACAATGACGTAGGCAATTGAGCTACCAAATGCGCCTAAGATCGCAATCATGACGCTAAACATTGGTAAAGCGCTATCTGAGCCTTGCCCAGTTTCTGGGCTTACCATGATATAGATGCCGAGTAAGCACAACGCAATACAAAGGAAAGTTGACGGCTGGATGCGCTCTTTCAAGAAAAATACGGCGAGTAGTGCAGTAAATACCGGATGAATATACTGGAATATCGTCGCTTCTGCCAAAGGTAAGGTGGTCACTGAATAATATACACACATCAGAGCCATCGTACCCACAGCACCGCGTGCAAATAGTAATGGCTTATTATTGCCCCATACAGAAATTCGTTTTCGCTTTACATCGAAATAACTAATGATAAGTGAAACGAGCGCTCTTGCTGCAACGATTTCAAAAACGGGGATGCCGTAGTTGCCGACGTGCTTTACTGTAGCTGACATCAGAGCAAAGCCGAACGCGGAAAGCACCATAAAGCGCACACCGATGGGAATCATAGTGTTGAATGAATTGGACATTTTACTGCTCATTTGTTGCGACAGATCTCACTTTAGCATACTTAGTTAGTGATTAAATCCTCTCAACTCAAACACTTCTGTCGACAAGATGAATAAACAGTAGAATACGTAGCAATTAATCTGCCTCTCTTCAGCGTAACAATAAAAACTCGATATTTAAGGAGCTTACATGATCCCGATAAAAGCAACGCATGTTTCAGGCGTTGTCATTTCAAAAATTGATGGCATAGAAAAAATGCTGTTACTCAAACGCGTAAAAGGTGGCTATTGGTGCCATGTTGCAGGTGGTATCGAAGCGGGTGAAGCCGGGTGGCAAACCATTTTAAGAGAGTTAAAAGAAGAGACACTAATTGACCAAGTTGAGTTACATACAGCAGACTTTCTAGAGCAGTTCTACGAAGCAAAAAATAACCGTATCATGGTTATCCCATGTTTTGTGCTATTTTGTCCGCCTAACCAATCAGTTGTTCTTAACGAAGAGCATACAGAGTATCGCTGGTGTACGCTTGAAGAAGCTAAGCAGCTGGCTCCGTTTGCCAATCAGCATCACCTCTATGAACATGTATGGAAACATTATGTAGATGTGGCATCACTAACGCCATTTACGCTGATCGATCAAAAGGGCTAAATGAACGGCAACGGCTTTGATTAGTTTTTATAGAGAGGTTTGTTCTCATAAAATGAAGCGTTAGGATTTGCGCTGAGCGTTCACAATAAAAAGGAATAACATCTATGGATGAAGTCACATGCCAAGAGACGTATCAAGGAAATCACTTACAGAAGCGTTTTTCCGTCTCGCAAAGGGTCTCAATTGAGCCCCTCAACACGAAACACGCGTCCGCTTTACTAGAGGTTGTGAACACTCACCGAGAGAGCCTTGAGGGCTATCTACCTTGGACGGATTCTGTCACGAATCATAGAGAGGCCGTTAACTACATTTCCCAGCGAGTGAACAGTAACGCGCTGGATTCCCACTGGTGCGCAATTTATTTTGATGAGCAACTTACGGGTGTTATTGGCATTAAAGGTGTGGATTCACATACACGTGTTACTGAAATTGGCTACTGGCTTGCCAACAATGGGCGAGGCCATCGTGTGATTGATCAAGTACTCGCAGTATTGATCCCTTTCTTGAAGAAGAAAGGGCACGCACAATTCATTCAGTTCCATTGTATGGAAGATAACATCGCTAGCATCAATATTGCTGAGCGTGCAGGCGCCACATTAAAAGAATACGTTGATCATGAGTTCGATATGCTTGACCGCTCTCAACGACTAGGCATTTATGAACTACGTTTGACGTAGTATCCACCCTAGAGATATTTTAATCAGAGTTCGAACTCTAACTTCACGAGCGCTACAATAGTAACATTGTTGCGCTCGTGTTAACTTGGGGCGTCATTGGCAGAAACTAGGCTAGGAGAAGCATCATGAACGCAATCACAGAGGTTGAAGTAGATAACTTGTTACAGCAAAGCCTCGAACGCTTAAAAGCGGCATATGCAGCCGAGCCTTATCCTAGTTTGGATGAACGTAAACAGCGCCTCGTTTTGTTAAAAAAATCGCTGCTTGAGAACAAACAAGCTTTGGTTGAAGCGTTAAGTGACGATTTTGGCTATCGCTCAGAATTTGATACCGCCATGACCGACGTTTTGCCAACGGTCTCGCATATTAATTATACCCTCAAACGACTAAAAAAATGGTGCAAACCCAGCAAGCGCGAATCCGGCTTATTGCTCGCACCTTCTAAAGTCACCGTTCAGTATCAACCGTTAGGTGTCGTCGGGATCATTTCACCGTGGAACTTTCCTGTGATTTTGAGCCTTGCGCCTTTAGTGACAGCATTGGCTGCTGGCAACCGCGTGATGATGAAGCTCAGCGAATTTACGCCAAAAACCAATAAAGTCATCGTCGATATTTGCCGTGGGTTGTCTGAGTATGTCGAAGTTTTTGAGGGTGAAGCAGACGTCGCACAAGCATTCAGCCAACTGCCATTCGATCACCTTTTGTTCACGGGTTCTACGAGTGTTGGTCGCGCAGTGGCAAAAGCGGCAGCGGAAAACCTTACCCCGGTGACGTTAGAGTTGGGTGGAAAGTCCCCGGTGATCATTGCAAAAGATGCAGACATGAAGAAAGCCGTTGATGCTATCTTGTTTGGTAAATGCATTAATGCAGGCCAGATTTGTGTCGCGCCTGACTACGCATTTGTACCGCAAGAACGTGTCGAAGAGTTCATTTCGCTATTCTTAAAACGTTTTGAAAAGCTCTATTTAAAATCCAACAAGAATCAAAAGCTGACCCATATTGTCAACCAACGACAATATGATCGTTTGACTGCGCTACTTGAGGATGCAAAAGCGCAAGGTGCTAACCTTCACACTGTTGAAGCGTCGCCCCAAGAGGAACGACTTCTGTATCCTCATTTGGTCACGGATGTGTCGCCGAATATGCGAATCATGCAAGAGGAGATCTTCGGGCCATTTCTACCTGTTAAGCCCTACAATGCGGTTGATGAAGCGATTGATTACATTAATCAGCGCCAAAGACCACTTGCGCTGTATGTTATGTCGGACGACAAATCGACCATCAAACATATTGTACGCAACACCCACAGTGGTGGCGTCGGCGTTAATGATACGGTTTTACATGTTGGCGCTGAAGATGCGCCTTTTGGTGGCGTTGGTGAATCGGGTATTGGGCATTATCACGGAGAGGAAGGATTCAGAACTTTTAGTCATGCGAAAACCATTCTTCACACACCGAAATGGTTGCCAAGAACGAGCGTATTAATGCGCCGTAGGGCTATGGCGATAAAAGCGATCCAAAAGATCTTTGTTCGATAATAATTATGATTTGATTGATAAAAAACCGCCCGAATAGGCGGTTTTTTGTTTCTATGTGCTCTGAAACGCTGAGCACCAAAGTCCGAGAAACTTCCATCGCGTGCTACCAACAAAACAAAGAAAGGCTCTTGTTGAAAGAGCCTTGTTCAGGAAATGTCGAGAGATCTTGGCAAGTTTAATGCAGAACTTCACTGCTGAATCTTAGATATCTACAGTCGTTCATCAGTTCTTTAAACGCCTTTCGGTCCAGCTTAATCAGAGTTTCATGATCGCCAGCTTCAAGGTAGACATGTTCCAAGTTTGCTAGTCTTTCATCGCAAACTGTCGACATGTGGTAAGGACTACCAATCGGTGGAATAGCGCCGTGTTCACAATCGGTGAAGAGTCGGTAAACCATACGCTCTTTCACCAAGTGGAAGGTGGCATTAAATTCGTCGTTTAATCTCGACAAACTGATTTTGTTGTTGGCAGGTAAGACCGCCATCATATGACGCCCTTCATGATCCTCTAGAATCACACCTTTTGCGATATTCATTAAAGGCACACCTGCTGCAACACCACTTTGTAGCGAGCTATGACTGTGGCTGTGATTCACGGTTTGAAAGTGAATGTTATGCTCAGTCAAATATTCATCTAATCGGGTTGCAATCGTCATATAGCCTCCACGTGTATGAGACCCATAAAAAGTATAGGTTAGTTGGGCGACAATCGCGCATTTTACTCGGCTACACTGACGCTCTTTACGCTCCTGTTCTACGCTTATTGCAAGCCAGCGAGAAAGCATGGTTAACAATAATAAATAGGGGTCAACATGAGCAAGCCAATCATCGCTGATAACAAGCCGATCAAAGTAGAGTTGAAAGCTGGGCAAGAATATTACTTCTGCCGATGTGGGCGCTCTAAAAATCAACCTTACTGCGATGGGTCTCATTCAGGAACCGGCTTAAAGCCAATGAGCTTTAGTGCGGAAAAAGACGAAGATGCCTATCTCTGCCAATGTAAGCATACCGCCAATGCTCCTTTTTGTGATGGTACACACAAGCGATTTACCGCAGAGCAAGTCGGTAAAGAGGGACCGGAACAAAAGCGAGAGAAAAGAGACAAACCAACAGCGTCTGCTACACAAGAAGAACCAACCCTCGAGTTTATCCACCAATTAGCGAGAGAAGGACTCTCTAAACTCGGTCATCATGGTCCGATGGCTGCAATGGGGGTTCCTAGGCATTTGCTACCACATTGGGATGCTATACAAATCATGGTGGCGCAAATGGCGACACAACCGTTGTTGGAAGACGTTCCTGTGTCTACCGAGTTGATTGTGGGACCAAACGCGCGTAAGCCGCTCAGACTCGCCATTCCTTTGTTGGTGTCGGACATGAGTTTTGGCGCACTTTCTGAAGAGGCGAAAATTGCACTAGCAAAAGGTGCAGAGTTGGCAGGGACTGGGATTTGCTCTGGTGAGGGTGGCATGTTACCGGAAGAGCAAGCCGCCAATTCACGGTATTTCTATGAGCTTGCTAGCGCTCAATTTGGCTACGACGAATCTAAGCTTCTTAATGTTCAGGCGTTTCACTTTAAAGGTGGGCAAGGAGCAAAAACGGGCACGGGTGGTCATCTGCCTGCAAATAAAAATGTAGGTAAGATCTCTCAGGTGAGAGGCATCCCCGAAGGACAACCAGCGATATCACCACCAACGTTCAAAGATCTTCACACTACTCACGATTTCAGAAAGTTTGCTGACAGAGTTCGTGGCATCACAGGCGGTATTCCAATTGGATTTAAACTCAGTGCCAACCATATTGAGCAAGACATTCAGTTTGCGCTTGATGCTGGGGCTGATTACATCATCTTAGATGGTCGCGGTGGTGGCACGGGTGCGGCGCCAACTATGTTCCGTGATCATATTAGTGTGCCCACCATTCCTGCATTAGCTCGTGCACGTAAGTACTTAGATGAAAAAGGTGCAAGTGACCGCGTCACATTAATCATCACCGGTGGGTTGCGAGTTCCTACGGATTTTGTCAAAGCGTTGGCACTTGGAGCAGACGGAGTAGCGATAGCAAACAGTGCGATGCAATCGATCGGTTGTGTCGCGGCTCGCATCTGCAACACCAATAATTGCCCGGCAGGCATTGCGACACAAAATGCCGATTTGAGGCAGCGTCTCGACGTTGAAAAGTCATCCCTGCAACTGAAAAATTTCTTCGAATCCTCGGTCGAGCTCATGAAAGTCATGGCGAGGGCGTGTGGTCATCACGCTCTGAATGAATTTAGTCATCATGATTTAGCGACCTGGGATCACAACATGGCGAGGCTGTCTGGGATTAAGTATTCAGGTATGGACTTAAACTGATCTCTATCCATATTTTCTGCATATAGGTACATGTTTGATAACAATTATTTATTCGCTGAAATGTTTGAAATTTTGACTTGGCGTTAACTAAAAAAACAGTGTATGAACTACGCTGTTTGAGGTGGATATTCGATTTATTGAATAACAAAGAGTGGTTACCACAACCACGACACGAAGGAGCATTATATGAGCAAAGCAAACGGCGGTTCGGTAGGTAAATGTCCAGTTATGCATGGTGGGCAAACATCTACAGATAAGTCGGTGATGGATTGGTGGCCGAATGCCTTGAACTTAGACATCCTGCATCAACACGACTCCAAAACCAACCCATTTGGTCAGGACTTTAATTACAAAGAAGAACTGAAAAAGCTAGATGTCGAAGCACTTAAAAAAGATTTAAAAGATTTAATGACTGATAGCCAAGACTGGTGGCCTGCCGACTGGGGACACTACGGTGGTTTAATGATCCGAATGGCATGGCATGCAGCGGGCAGTTATCGTATTGCGGATGGCCGTGGCGGTGCTGCTACAGGCAACCAACGCTTTGCTCCTCTCAACTCTTGGCCAGATAACGCCAACCTGGATAAGGCTCGACGCCTTTTATGGCCAATCAAGAAAAAATATGGCAACAAACTAAGTTGGGCAGACCTGATTGTCCTTGCCGGTAACATGGCGTACGAATCCATGGGCTTTAAGACCTTTGGCTTTGCGTTTGGACGAGAGGACATCTGGCACCCAGAAAAAGACACTTACTGGGGGTCTGAGCAAGAATGGTTAGCCACAAGTGACGCTGATAACAGCCGATACTCTGGTGAGCGAGATTTAGAAAACCCGCTTGCTGCGGTAATGATGGGTCTTATCTATGTGAACCCTGAAGGGGTAGACGGTAACCCAGATCCTCTCAAAACAGCACATGACATGCGAGTGACCTTTGCGCGAATGGCAATGAACGATGAAGAAACCGTCGCGCTCACAGCTGGTGGTCACACGGTGGGTAAGTGTCATGGTAATGGTGATGCCGCAAACCTTGGCCCAGAGCCCGAAGCAGCAGACGTTCATGAGCAAGGTCTTGGCTGGATTAACCACAAAACACGTGGCATTGGCCGTGACGCGGTAACGAGTGGCATTGAAGGTGCTTGGACAACACACCCTACACAATGGGACTACGGATACTTCCACCTACTATTTAAGTATGACTGGGAACTGAAAAAGAGCCCAGCAGGTGCATGGCAATGGGAGCCAATCGACATTGAAGAAGAAGACAAGCCTGTCGATGTTGAAGACGGTTCTAAGCGCTACAATCCAATCATGACCGACGCCGATATGGCGCTCAAAATGGACCCTGAATATCGTAAGATTGCAGAAAAGTTCCAAAATGACCCTGCGTACTTTGATGACGTTTTTGCTCGTGCCTGGTTTAAGTTGACACACCGCGATCTAGGACCAAAATCATGTTATTTCGGCCCTGATGTGCCAAGCGAAGATCTTATTTGGCAAGACCCAACGCCCGCAGGTAAGACAGACTACGATGTCGATTTAGTGAAAACAAAAATTGAAGCAAGTGGCCTATCCATTAGTGAGTTAGTAAGTACGGCGTGGGATAGTGCGCGTACCTACCGTGGCTCTGACCGCCGAGGCGGTGCAAATGGCGCGAGAATTCGCTTGGCTCCACAAAAAGATTGGCAAGGGAACGAACCTGAACGTCTAAGCCGTGTTCTTGCGGTGTTAGAAAAAATAGCAGCAGAAGAGGGCTGTAGTGTTGCAGACGCTATCGTGCTTGCTGGGAACGTAGGTATTGAACTGGCTGCGCGTGCCGCAGGTCATGATGTATGTGTGCCATTCGCGCCAGGCCGAGGTGATGCCGCCCAAGAGATGACGGATGTTGAATCATTCGAAGTTCTTGAGCCTGTCGCTGACGGTTTCCGAAATTGGTTGAAGAAAGACTACGCGGTTAAGCCAGAAGAGCTTTTATTAGATCGTGCTCAGCTTATGGGGCTAACGGCGCCAGAAATGACGGTACTTATCGGTGGTATGCGCGTTCTAGGCAGTAACTACGGCGGTGGAAAAGAGGGCGTATTTACTGAGCGAGTCGGCACTTTGTCGAATGATTTCTTCGTGAACCTTACTGACATGGCATATACGTGGAAACCAGTGAGTGCTAATCAATATGAAATCCGTGATCGTAAAACCGACGCTGTGAAGTGGACGGCTACTCGAGTGGATCTTGTCTTTGGTTCAAACTCGATCCTGCGTTCGTATGCGGAAGTGTATGCGCAAGATGATAATCAGGAAAAATTCATCCATGACTTCATCGCCGCATGGACGAAAGTCATGAACGCGGATCGTTTTGACTTGCAATAAGTGAAACGATGCCTGTCGGTAGATGGGTTGATGAATAAGTAAGAGAGGCGGGCGAAAAGCTCGCCTTTTTCTTTACCTATCTTTTTACTTTGATTGTTACTTTGATTGAAAATTAAGCTCATTTGAACCATAATAACTGGACCATATGAACCATAGGAGCTTGATATGGCAACTGCAGCATTAAAAAGCTTCAAACCGAAACAACCTCATAAAGCCAATTTCTGGTTTATGTTGGGTATTGAAGACGCTGAAACAGGTCGCACTGATGCGGTTCACAAAGGCTTTGAGCCAAAGGTGTATCGCAATATTGTTGAGCGTGTGAAGCTTTCTCAGAGTGAGTTTCAAAACGTCACATTGATACCTGTCAGCACGGTCAAGCGTCGTCTAAAAAACGATGAGCGCTTCAATACGCAAGAAAGTGATGCAATCTATCGATTAGCGATGTTATTGAAACTCGCGACAGAACTGTTTGACGACGAAGAGCGCGCGTTAAAATGGATGAGAGAGAATGTGTATGGCTTAGGTGGAAAACGTCCACTTGATATGGTCTCGACCACGGTGGATTTTGAAATCGTAAAAGATTTGATCGGCCGTTTAGAGCACGGGGTATTCTCGTAATATGAAGCTCTATCGTCTCACACAAAAGAAATTTGCTGACACGCCATTCAGCCCCGTTGGCGCAAAGTTATTTGGAGGGCGATGGAACTCAAAAGGAACCGAAGCCCTCTACTTCTCTGAATCGGAATCCCTTTGTTCGTTGGAAGTGTTTGTTCACGTAAACAACGATCCTGCTATCACCAAACTTTACGATTTATATCGTATTGAAATGCCAGAATACCTCATCGCCACCTTAGATGAAGAAGATCTCCCTGTGACGTGGCGAGCAATACCGGCGAGCGAGTCTACGCAGTACATTGGTGATCAGTTTCTCAATGATCCTCATCCAGAGTTTGCCGCGCTGCAAGTGCCTTCAACGATTTCACCTCGTGATAAAAACTACGTGGTGAATCCAAATCATCCCAAAATGAAAGAGATCATCAAGAAAGCCGAAAAGCTCGATTTCGCGTTTGATCCGCGCATTTTCAAATAGACGCCTAGCTTTGTCTTGCTTTAAAGCATTCAGCGCTTACCTGAGATAAGCGCTGAAGCATAAAAGTTTATTTCCTTGGTTATTGTCGATCGTAAGTGAACTGTTGCGCTTCATTTGTAGTGTTGAGGTAATGCCCAAGCACCAACTCAGCACCTTTGTAAGATAAATGGCTGTCATCCGTATACATCGCATTGTTTGCTCCAACTCTCATTCGACATACGCCATTTCTGCAAATGGCATCGGTCAAGTCGACAAACTCAACGTGCTCAAATTGCTCAAAGTAGTTCACTAACTTCGCCACGTTTTGAGGGTGATGTTGTTTGGGAGAAAAGTCGCAGGCAGACTCTTCTGTCTCGCCAAACAAACGCGCTTTCCAAAGGCATTCTCCTACCGCAAACGGTGCAGAAGGGGTTGGACCGAAAACGACCACTTCCTTTCCTTTCAGTTCATTCAATAATTTGGTTAATGATGCTTCATAATCGGCTTGTGAAAGCTCTTTATTGAAATTAGAAGAGATAACAACGCGACGAATGGAAGGGGTACTTAGAATTGTATCGACAGCCTCATTGAAGAACTGTCGGCAAGGAACTGAGCCAGCACCTTTGATGGTGTCGACATAACCGACCGCACAGGAATCTTGAGTAAGTTGCACCACGCCAGTTGGTGTTACTTCGGATAGACGCTTCACGTAAACCATGCTGTGACTATTGCCTAACACAGCGATGTCGGGCTGCGGCGCAGACGAGCACACATCGTTAACGTTGGTGTTGCCGTTGCAATCTAAACCATAACCGTTGTTAACGCGCATGGCCTCGAAAAATGCGCTTCTTTCTGGAAAACCATCGTTTTTATGACCGATAACGCCGAACGTTAGCAAGGGCAACGTCAACAACACAATAACCACGGACGCAGTGCGCATACTCATGGCTTTTCGGCTACGGAACGGCTTTTCAATAAAGCGCCAAGTGAAGTAAGAAAGTACAAAAAGAGTGACAACGTAAAGTGGGATATTGATGTCTTGTGTTGCATCCAACACGTAGCGGTAAAAGACAAATAATGGAATGTGCCACAAGTATAAGCTGTAGCTGATTAAGCCGACGAACACGACCCACTTTAGGCTCAGTAATCTACCGCAGACATTGTCTTTAGAGGCAAACAAAATCACCAACGCGCTACCGATGACCGGCACCAGCAGCGTAATGCCCGCACCATCTTGCGATTTTTCAAACAAAAGCGCGGAAGCCAATATCAAAACGATGCCAATGGTTGCCAGCGTATCGTTAGATTGAACTTGGACTTTTCTCATCACTAATGCGAGTAATGAACCGGTTGCCAGTTCCCAAGCACGAGAGAAGATCATGTAAAAAGCGAAATCAGGATCGTTGCTCGCGTAGACAATAGTCATCAAACTCAGCGCAAATATCGCGATGAAAAAAGTCAGGTAAAACGCGTTTTTGCCACGAGCGAGTAGCATGAGTAGCAAAGGAATGACAATGTAGTATTGTTCTTCAACGCCCAAGCTCCAAGTGTGAAACAGCGGGTTGGCTTGATCTTCTAAACCGAAGTAATTGTGGCCTTTTAAATACAGAAGAATGTTGGATGAGGAAAGAATGGAAGATACTGCAAACTGACCAACGTCTTTGTGTGCTTGCGGCAAAAATAGCCACCAAGACATCAAATAGCTGACGGCGATCACCACCAGTAAGAGGGGGAGTATGCGACGAATGCGTCGCTCATAAAAATCACCAAGGCTGAACTTCTGGTTTTCTAAGTCGTTAATCACGATGGTGGTGATCAAATAGCCGCTGATCACAAAAAACACGTCGACGCCAATAAAGCCACCAGCGAATTGCTCAACTCCTGCATGAAACAAAATCACCAACGTGACAGCAATCGCCCTTAATCCGTCTACTTCTGCTCTGTAAGTCATATCGTGTTGCTCCAACATTCCGTTTAATGAAGTAGAGCAAAATATGAACCAGAAATAATATTTATTTAAATCAGTACCTTAAATTGATTGTCAAAATGAAAATTCTAGGTGGGTTAACGAATTCCCAAATTGAATTTCAATATGGAAACCCCATAAAGAATGATCTTAAGAAGCGCTAAATCAAAGAACGTAAAGCGCGAGGCACTTAGACTTCATTGAAAATGATTACGCTAAAGAAACGATGACAGAGAATACGATTCAGGAAAAAATTGCCAGCTTTACTTGTATCGAAGAGGCTTTGAATTACTTCGACATCGAGTTTGATAGCCGATTTATCGAAAACAATCGAACCGAGTTGGTTAAGAGGTTTCACGGCTACTTAATCCTCACTAAACCGGATGATTGGTTTTCAGGTCGTCGTGCTTTAAAGAATGCTTACTGTAAAGTACAACGCAGTTTGCTCAGTAAAACGACGCGCTCTGCGTGCCGAGGTTGTACATCTTGTCAAAGACGTTAATTCTGGTGGCTTGCCTAAAAAGAACCCTGCATCTTGGTGTCACAGGGGGAAGAGCAAGGTTCTTTTGGTTTCGCTATTGGTTTGTCGCGAGTTACGAATCAGCTTTACGTAGATGAATTAACCCGCGTGATACGCAGGGTAGTCCACCAAGCCTTTTTCACCGCCGCCGAACAATGTGGCAGGGTCATGTTCTGCCAGCGGATAGCCATGCTTGATGCGGCTTGGTAAGTCTGGGTTTGCAACAAACGGACGGCCAAAGCCAATCATGTCGGCTAAACCACTTTCAATCGCGTGTTGCGCCTTTTCTGCGTTGTAACGACCGGCATAGATCAGTGTGCCTTTATACGCCTCACGAACTGCGGTTTTAAAGTCGTGCGGA
The DNA here is from genome assembly GCF_033340295.1 of Vibrio sp. 1401. Taxonomy (NCBI): domain Bacteria; kingdom Pseudomonadati; phylum Pseudomonadota; class Gammaproteobacteria; order Vibrionales; family Vibrionaceae; genus Vibrio; species Vibrio sp. 1401. The sequence goes on along the minus strand of NZ_JAWOWF010000010.1, from coordinate 26,154 downwards.
GTGTCTGGCGCGTCGTCCCAATCTACTTCTGCAATGTGAATGTAAACCACATTGAGTTTATCAAGCAGCGCTGCAGCGGCGGTGTAGGTTTCGACTGGCGTACTATCAACGGTGCCATTTAACGAAGTGAATGGCGCAAGACGAACACCAACACGCTCAGCTCCAATGGCTTGCGTCATCGCTTCTATCACTTCACCAAGAAAACGCAGACGGTTTTCAATAGAGCCACCGTATTCATCGGTGCGGTTATTCGCTTCAGAATCGATAAACTGGTTAACCAAGTAGCCATTCGCTGCATGAAGCTCGATACCATCGAATCCGGCTTCTATCGCGTTTAGTGCGGCTTGGCGGTACTCTTCAATAACGTTCTTGATGTCTTGTTTGGTCATTTCACGTGGCTCAACCACGTCGACAAAGCCCGGTTCGTCTGTGCCGTTATCGACAAATACTTTCACGTTTTCTGCTTTTAGCGCAGAAGAAGAAATAGGTTGCTCACCGCCAATGTTATCAGGGTGAGTCACACGACCAACGTGCCACAATTGCGCGAAGATAGTGCCGCCTTTCTCGTGCACTGCATCAGTTACTTTTTTCCAGCCAGCAATTTGCTCTGGGCTGTAAATGCCTGGTGTCCATGCATAGCCTTGACCCATTGGCGAAATTTGTGTGCCTTCAGCAACGATTAGGCCCGCTTCAGCACGTTGAGCATAGTAGGTCGCCATCATGTCGTTAGCGATATTACCTGGTTGAGAAGCACGAGAACGCGTCATCGGAGGCATAACGATACGGTTTTTTAATGAGAGAGAGCCAAGTTGAATGGGTTGAAATAATGCGTCTGTCATAGGAAACCTCGTTATTTTTGAGTTTGGATGAGCTCGATTTGGTAACCATCGGGATCTTTAATGAACGCGATGTGAGTTTCTCCGCCTTTCATTGGACCTGGCTCGCGAGTAACGTTGCCACCAAGCGCTTTAATTTTTTCGCAAGCGGCGTAAATATCTTCAGACCCCAGTGCCATGTGTCCGAATGCGTTACCCAAGTCGTAACTGTCGGTGTCCCAGTTATAAGTTAGCTCGATGGTCGCGCCATCTGGTTGATCAGGGTTACCAACAAACACCAGTGAGTAACGGTATTCTTGGTTTTCAAAACGATCCAAAACACTCATTCCCAGAACTTTTGTATAAAATTCGATAGATTTGTCTAGGTCAGCTACACGGATCATCGTGTGGAGAAACTTCATAAGTCGCCTTTTCATAACGTTGCGTAATCACTATGCAAACCATATCGCCACTCTAAATAAACTGGAAATTATCGTTAATTATTAAAATGATTATTTAGTGTTATGAAAAGCGAGGTTGCTGGCCCTGCAACATGCAAACAAAGATTACTCGCCGTTTCTTTTTAATTGTTGGCATATGCTAATTACTCTTTTGAGAAACCGAGTAACTATCATGTCCACAAACAGCTACTGTCATTACACTCACGAATATCATCATCAATGTGCGGTTTGTTCTTCAATTAATGTGAATCCGAACTCTTTGGCCGTGAACTACCAATACCTAGCCGATGGTTCTGTTGTCGGAGAGTTTCACGTTTTACCGCGTCATCAAGGTTACACAGACCTGTTGCATGGTGGTATTGCCAGTTCGCTTCTCGATGGTGCAATGACGCATTGTTTGTTATCTAGAGACATTCAAGCCCTTACGGCGCAGTTGGATGTGCGCTACCATGCACCTATTCAGTTAGATGATCGAGTCACGATTACTGCACACTGTGAAGGTGAACGACGCGGTATATATCAACTGGTGGCTCAATTGCGGGTCAATAGCGAAGTTAGAGTGACGGCTAAAGGGAAGTTTATTCGTCCTAAAAAGGCATAAATAAAAACGTGTTCTACGGAGAGGCAATGAAGAAATTTGATGAGCTGTATGCAATTGCGACGAGAAAATCTCAATATGACCAAACCAACACTTGGTTTAAAGGCGTAGAGACTTATCTGGAGGCCATTGGCAAAGAAGTTGATGAAGTCCGCGAAGAGATTCGTGAGGATCGCCTTTGTCATTTGGAAGACGAGTTAGGCGATGTGTTGTGGAACTATCTTAACGTATTAAAAGCGCTGGAAAGAGAAAAGGGTATAGATCCTGAGAAAGTACTCGAAAGAGCCTGCAACAAATACGATCAGCGTGTATCTGCGATTGAGTCGGGACGCAGTTGGGATGAGATAAAACAGCAGCAGAAACAAGCCTTGAACGCAGAGCATGAAGCCGCGCAGTTAGAAGATGTAAAGAGCCAATAACTGCGCTTGGTATTGAAAGGATAGGTTAATAGAGAATACCTAGTCAGCCCTTGGAGCTGTTGACCAACAGTAGGTCACAAGGTGGTTGATCAAGTAACGTGTCTACAGTGCTGCCAGACCAAAATTGAGATGACATGCTTCGTTTACATGCCCCCATAATCAAAATCGCTGCTTGTGATTGCTTAACTGCTTTTGGTAACGCCGTTTCAGGGTTTCCTTCCGGTAATAGTAATGGAACTCGCGTTAACTTTTGCGCAGTAATAAAATCTGTAATGCCTGCTTTTTGATTGCTTAATATCTCTGCACGATAGCGAGAGAGGTATGGCGCGACGTATCGGCAGTAAACGAGCGTCATTTTCCCGCTTAAGGTTTGTTCTAATTTTGAGCCTCGCGAGACGATGGCTTTATCTACTATCGACTTTTCATCCCCTCGATGAAGTGGGTCGATTGCACAAAGCATGTTGGCGTGAGAAGGCCATGAACGCTCACTCAGTAGCAACAAGTCGCAATCTTGTTGTGCTAGTTCTGTGAGCATCGTTTGAATCTCGTGTTTGTTAAAGTGTCCCACGAGCAGTAAGTCAGTGTGGTCAACAAGTCGTTTCGCAACTTGCTCAACCCAATGACTCCCTTTGAAATGCTCGTAAGAGAGCGTTGGCGTTTCAAGCTCTTCTTCTTCACAAAGTTCGACAATTAATGCGTTGAACTTTAAGGTCCAAGCTTCAAACTCAGCTTGTCTTTTTTCTATATGGTCAGAGTTGAAACTGAGAAAATGAGCGAATGCGTGATCTTCACTTCGGCGATGGTCTTCCACTAAAACCACAATAGGCTGAGCCAACGCTGTCGAAAATTGAATCACTTTACGAAGCACCTTACGACTTGGTAAGGCGGCCTGCTGAGTCAGAAAAAATACAGGTGCCATTGATTACTCCATTATCAAACAAGGCGAATGAGCCTGACACACATTCAAGTCTATACCATGAACTGATGCAGAGGCGTTTTGTTTCTGCGAGCGAAATATAAATTCCGCAATTAAGTCAACTATCGCCTAGAATTTTAACATCAAGAATTCATGCCTTCGGATAGCACATATCGTCAATGCGGCGAATGTGGTACTGAAAGCTATAGGTAAAAGTAATGATAGATTCCAACCAATTGCAAATTAACCGCAAAGTGCCACATTTGCTTGCTGAGATCATTAAAGCGATAGAATCGACCGAAGACTTGAGCTTTTTGAAAGACTATCAAGAAGCACAGATTGCGAACATTTTGGAATCGGTCAACATTGCTTACCGTAAGCGTGTCATAGAAGCAGTGCCGCCTGAGAAGTATTGGACGGTATTAAATTTGCTCCGATACGACACCGCCAAGCACATTCATCAATCACTCAATAAAGACTTACAACATGAACGCTTGGCGTACATAACGGATTCAGAACTGATCATCTTTGCGGACTTTCTACCGACCGAATTTGTAGATGAATACCTTATTGATCAAAGTGAAGAGTCTGTCGCGCATATCCAACAAGCATTGTCGTATGAAGACAACAAAGTTGGACGTTATGCCGAGCCTCACTTTCTGGTCGCAAACCCTAAAAACAGCGTAGGAGGCATCAAAACCGAGCTGCTAAAACGTGGGCAAAGTCCAGTGCGGTTGATTATTGTGCGTGATGCAAGTGGTGTGATTGGTACGATAGAGCCGCAAACCCTGTGGCTGCATGAGAACCATACCAAACTCACAGACTTGACCGTAGTCACGCCAATTCTGGAAGATATCCAAACGATTCAAAGCGTCAGTAAACAGGTCTCGATTGATGGTGGAGCGCATTGGTTTCCTATCATGGCTGGTGGCAAAATTATGGGCGTTTTGTCGATGGCGACCATCGCGATTACCTTGCGTGAACTCAGCCTACAAGCTGTAGTGGCAGAAAACGTACGAAGTGAAGAAGATTTGTTCACACCATTAACTGTGGCGACAAGGCTAAGAGCACTTTGGTTGGTGATTAACTTGCTGACCGCTTTTGTTGCCTCTGCCATCATTGGTATTTTTGATAATGTGGTCGAGCAAGTTGTAGCGCTTGCTATCTTAATGCCCGTTGTGGCGAGTATGGGCGGCATCGCAGGTAGCCAAACCTTAGCGGTGGCCATTCGGGGTATCGCACTAAACCACTTGCACCAAAGTAACTTGAAGCTATTGGTGAATAAGGAATTAAAAATCGCCACCATTAATGGTTTAATTATGGGATTGGTGATCGCGGGTGTCGTTTACATGGTGTTTGACTCTTTGCCATTGGCGCTTATTATTTGCTGTGCCATTTTCCTCAATAGTTTGGCGGCCGCGGCATCGGGTACGTTGATACCATTCACGTTGAAGAAGTTTAACATTGACCCCGCCGTGGCTGGCTCGGTAGTATTGACGACCGTTACCGATGTCGTTGGTTTCTTTGCGTTCTTAGGCTTAGGTGCCATTTTCTTGATATAGATATCCAATTGACGCGTTAACTAGCAGAACCAATCGCACCATTTCCCAACCCAGTATTTTGGGCGAGCTTGCTTCACTCAGCATTCCTCCGTTTTCCATAACCGATGAACACGTCGTTTCGGTTCTTACTTTGTATATCTCTTTACTGCCCAGTTCTATTCCCCAAATTTCCCACTACCGATCTCGCTTAACGCTGGCGTGCCAAATGCCAATTTCAAACGCCAGATGATGCCCATTTTCTTGGCTGTACACGCATTACTTCACTCAAACAAAAAATAAGGAAACAATTTTGAATAAACTCATCGTATTCACTGGTGGTCCCGGTGCAGGGAAAACTTCGGTAATCGAACAGCTAAAAACACAAGGCTTTATCTGCGCGCCAGAAACCGGTCGTCACGTGATACAAACGCAGGTTGCCAATCACGGTTCAGCATTACCTTGGAATGACAAACAAGCTTTTCGAGACGAAATTATGAAGGCAGAAGTGAGCAATTACCGAGCTTTCAATGTCCACCAAGGGAATGTGTTTTTTGATCGCAGTATTGTGGACGTATATGGCTACAGTAAGTTGGAACAACTGCCAATCTCGCATGAGCTCATCACGCATTGCCAGACGCTTCGTTATCATTCTCAAGTGTTCATTTTTCCACCTTGGGCATCGATATTCAGCAATGACGAAGAGCGAAAGCAAGATTTTTCTGAAGCGGTGGCTACGTATCAACAGATGGTCAACGCTTATCACAAATTTGGTTATCAATTGATCGAAGTGCCCAAAATGTCAGTCGAAGACAGAGTAGCGTTTATTCTCGGCTCAGTCATCGAACAAGGCTGAAAGATGATTGATGCAAACAAATGAGTAAGGCTATTGTGAGCACGACAACAATATGCGTAAAGGGAGTTATTTATACTGGATAAAATTCAATAACTTAATTGAGTGTTATGTCTTTTAAATATCTTACCTTATTGCTCGCAACGACGAGCATGAGCAGCTTTGCTGATGTAGGCCTGCCTTCGGGGGATGATTGGTTAAACCATGTGACGAATGGCCTAGCCCCATATTGGATGATGGAAAGCGCGCATGGACAACCTGCGGGGAATTTTCCGACTTTTCGTTGTGATAACGGTGTCATTCTCGACCCACAAAAGCCGTGTGAAGAATTAAACAAAGGGTGGATTAGCCCGCACTTCGATCGCGAATACACCCGCATGAAATCGCGCCAAACTTACGCTTATGGCGTACTTTTTCATCTTACGGGTGACAAGCAAGCATTAGAGCTGGCAAAGAAAGGGGCTTATTACCTGATTGATCATCTACAAGATGAGAAAAACGGCGGCTTCGTGAGCTTTACGCGTAGTGGAAAACCGGGGATGGAGTGGCAACAGCGAACTTCTCAAGACCAAGCTTACGCCTTGGTGGGGTTGGCGATGTACTACTACTTAACGCAAGATCCAAAGGTTGAACAAGCACTTATCGACCAGCAAGCGTTTATATTTAAACAATACCGACGAAGCGATGATCGCGGTCTGGCGTGGGTTTTGAAAGATGGTGATGGGGAAAGTGAGAAGCAACAAGAGTTAGTCGCTCAACTTGACCAAATTAATGGCTACCTGTTGTTAACGGCGCCACTTTTACCAGAACCAGCGCAAGCCAAGTGGAAGCAAGATCTGCAATGGCTGATGCAAGTGATGCTAGATAACTACCATTCCGTCAAAGAGCAGCGTTTTTATGGCGCGATACACCACAAAGCGGTAATGATGCCAGATGCGAAACACAATGATTTTGGACACACCATCAAAGCGTATTGGATGACGTATCTCACTGGTCAGTTGTTGGAGAATTCCAATTGGACAGAGTTTGGCTTCAAAGGAATGAAACACACACTTAAACAAGCGCAATACCAGCAAAACTTTGAGCAAGTCAAAGCGCGCTTCTCACCAGAAAGGCAGAGCTATGCTTCTCTTTGATATTATCCGACAAAACGTTAGAGTACTAGCTAATCGAGTACACAATGCAAATCTAGAATCATCTGGCTGCATTTTGATTGTTAATGTGAAGTATTTGAAAGTCGAAAGGGAATATGGGAAAGCTCCTCAACTATCTAGAGTTTCATTAGCAAGTATAATTCCTCAAGAAGACAAGTATAACTTTGATTCGAGTGCTTATGTTCGTGGTCAAATTGCCAATATGTGTGAAGCTAGTGCTAAAGCTCCGATCAATACAAAGTTTCAAATTGTAAGCGGTCAGTATGACGATTCATACTCGACAGCAGTCTTGTTTATCAAATGCACATGGGAATAACATGAGAATTGTTAACGTTTTATTAGTAGTGCTCCTTGTTACGGCATGTAACGATACTACGTCAAAGTTTGAGGCAACTAAAACGACAGAAAGCCTCCTAACTAAGAACCGAGAAGCTCCAGAGCAGTTGTACAGCGAAGCAAATAAATTTTATGAACAAGGTGATGTGCAAGGAGCAAAGTCTTTATTGATCAAAGCTATCGAAGTGGATGATGTTCATAGTAAAGAGCTTTTAGGGATAATCCTTCTGAAAGAGCCAAAAGTCATGGATGTTAAGCGGGGCTTTTCTTTAATCTCAGAGGCTGCTGATGATGGGTTGGCGAGTGCACAATTTTATTTAGGATCATGTTTGTATGATGATGGCTGTGGTTTACCTGAAAATAAGGTGCTTTCAGCCTATTACTTGACGCAAGCGTTAAATAATGGTGAAGGTGGTGCACAAATGCTACTTGGATTTCTAGATGAAGAAATAGGTGACACTGCGATTGATCAAAAAACATATGCGGTAGAGCTGAATCGCTATATAGAACAGCTCAATTAATATTGCGGCTTAATGTTTTATAGGGTTTTAATCGAACCTCAAACAGAGAGTGCTGGACTTCTACAAAGCAGTAGAAGCCACAGCGAAGCTGCAACAATAATCGAGTGTGTAATAGAAAATAAAAAGCCGTCAGAACCACTGGTTTTGACGGCTTTTTATTCTATGACAGGTAGAGACTTCAATTTTCAGCGTGATAGGTCCATGAAAACTTAAGTGAGATTCCAATCACGTCGCATGATCTCACTAGTGTCATTGGAAATAAATGAATTGTTTCTGATACATAGAACGTATTAACATGGTTGCACTGGGCCCTTATGAGTAAATTCATTGAATATACCATTTGAGAGAGAGGGTTTAATTTTAAAAATAACAGTTAGTTGGAATCTAGGTTAAATGAAAATAAAACTATTTAAAAAGCTACAAGTTGTATTTCTTGTGGTGTTGTTTCTCTAGGTTGTCCAAGCGGAAGCATGATCTAAAACGCTTATTTTATTCAAATAAATGGAAAGAAATGAAAGTGGAATTAAAAAATAACTATTCAGAATCAGAAATAAACCAGCCACCATCGGTACTTCTTGTTACGTCTCTGTTGTGTCTGGCGTCCGTTTGTTGGGCTGCATTGCTGTTGGCCATTGAATATATTGTTGGGATAGAAATGAGTGGTACAGGCTTTCTTAGCACGTTAATCCCAGCCATGAGTGTTGGTTATTACTTCGGCTACAAGACTGGAGATGTAATGCCATCAAAAACAAGATGGTATGCTGTTTTACTGTGGACTTTAGCAAGTTTGGTAGTGTTCTCTCTTATCTTAATGTCGTTAGATATTTCTCCGTTTTATTTATTATCTGAGCTCGGTGGGGTAAGTATTTTTATTGCTATCATAATGCTAATAACGATTGGCATCGCCTACTTAATTTTAAAAAGTGGTGAGAAAATGGCGATTAGAGTATTACTCAAAGCCAAGGAAAGTCAGTAGATAAAATACAACAAACGATTCAATTAGGATCATGACAAGACGCCAGCCATAATGTGCTGGCGTTTTAGTTTCCTGTTTGTAGGATTTTTTGTCTAAAAGGCAAACCCATTGATTGTGTTGTAGTTTGAGTTAATGGTTTATGCCTTGTGCGCAAGATAGCTTAGCAGGTTTATGTATCGAGAAACGTGTGTATAATTCGCCACGAATTACGATTTATAGATATGAAAGGTAAGTATGGCAGTCCTCGAAATTCTCTCCATTCCAGACCCAAGGCTTAAAGTAAAAGCAGAAAAAGTCACTGATGTATCGACACTACAAACGCTGATAGACGATATGCTAGAAACACTTTACGCAACGGGCAATGGTATCGGTTTAGCTTCAACCCAAGTAGGCAGAAAAGAGGCGGTTGTTGTCATCGATATCTCTGACGAACGCAATGACCCTTTAATCTTGGTTAACCCAGAAGTGGTGAGCGGAGAAAACAAAGCACTTGGTCAAGAGGGATGTCTCTCTGTTCCTGAGTACTACGCAGATGTAGAGCGTTACACGTCAGTTGTTGTTTCTGCACTAGACCGTGATGGCAACCCGATTACAATCGAGAGCGATGAGTTCTTGGCGATTGTGATGCAGCACGAAATTGATCACCTATCTGGTAACTTGTTCATTGATTACCTTTCACCGCTGAAGCAAAAAATGGCGATGAAAAAAGTGAAGAAGTACGTAAAAGCGAAAGCTAAGTAATATGAGAGGAAGTAACCCTCCATGTCGAGTTACTTCCTTTTAAATCAAGAATAGGAAGGTAGTGAGAGCGGTTTATCTCTGTTTTTGGGGGACATAACGCTTTACGACCTTCATAAGCCTTTGAAATGAAGAACAGTCCATATGTGACTCATGAGGGCAGGTGGCAACATGGTTTAGGCTGTCTCGCACCGCTTTCAAACGTTTTATTTGCTCATCAATCTCAAGTGCCTTTTTCGTTAGTAAGTCACGATCGATATATGGCTTTGAAACTTCTGATTGATTCAACATTTCTGCCATTTCGTTAAGCGATATTCCAGCGATACGCCCCAAACTAATTAAATTGAGTGTATTGAGTACCTCTGGTGAATATTGGCGTCTCAATCCATTCCTTCCTATCGAGCGAATTAACCCCAGCTGTTCGTAATACCTGAGCGTTGAAGTCGGCAATCCTGATTTTCTAACCACTTCTGCAATATCCATATTATTCCCCATTGACTTCAAGTTGGCTTTAAGTTGTAGCATGCAACTAAGACCTTAACAAATCAAAAACTTGAGGAGAGAAAAATGCTGCTTTTAATGGGATTGCAAGCGGTGCTAATAGGGATTGGTGCCACTTTGATAATGGATTTATGGGCATGGTTACAAAGGAGAGTGTTTGGTATTCCTTCATTAAACTATGCGTTGGTTGCGCGCTGGGTTTTGTACATGCCCCAAGGAAAGTTTATGCATGCGCCAATTATGGCGTCAGAGGCGATGCCGGGAGAAAAGTCACTTGGCTGGTTTTTGCATTATGCCATCGGCGTTACTTTCGCTTTGGCTCACGTTACTGTTTTTGGTCATCATTGGTTGGTAGAGCCCAGTCTAATGCCCAGCTTAATTACAGGCGTGGTAACGTTGATCTTCCCATTTTTGGTCATTCAACCTTGTCTAGGATTTGGTTTTGCTGCGAGTAAAACCCCAACACCTTGGAAAGCCCGTTTTCTTAGCACATTGGCGCATTTGGGTTTTGGTTTGGGTTTATTCATAGCCGGGTTTGCAATCAAAGTTACGAGCCAGTATTTTGCATAGAGAACATGAGCATCATGCAAACGAGTGGTTTTTATCTATGATGCTCAACTCTTGGTTGTTTTTTGCGCTTTGATCATAGTTGACCGATATGTCTAAAGTCTGTTGCATTTATCCAAGACGTAAAGTCGGCGGACATTTAACATTGCCTTAACGTCAGAATGGCAAGCGGTTTACCAAGAAAAACTAAAATTATCTGGTTTGACATAAAGAATATTAAGGGTTTCAGATGGCTTCAAAAGTGGCAGGGATATCAATACTGAGTTTATTGGCAGCGCCAGTTGCGATGGGAGAAACAGCCAGTGCTTATGATTTATGTTTGCTAGACAAAATAAAGCAAATCAAAGGTGAAGAAACCATAAAGAGCATTCGCGCGCAGTGTGAGCTTGACACAGTAACCAGCACAGTGCCCGCTGATCCAGAAATTGAAGAGCCTGAAGAACTTCAGGAAAGTTTGGTCGACAAGCGTTTGGAATCAGAACGAGAAAACGCGTTCGAACCGTTTAGTCTGGTCGCGCATCGCGTTAACTATATTCTTCCGTTTACATACAGTGATCGTGTAAATAAACGCGCGTATGCCGACACCAAATACGGCGATGAACTGCGTAAGGAAGAGGCGGAGTTCCAAATCAGTTTTAAAGTACCAATGAACTATGATGACTTGTTGTTTGATGGCGATGGTCTGTTTTTTGGAATGACTCTTAAATCATTTTGGCAGGTATATACGGGTGCAGCATCTCGTCCATTCCGTGAAACCAATTATCGTCCAGAGCTTTTTTACTACACCCCAACTGACTGGAAACCACTTGATGGTTCGACTTGGTTAGGTTTTGGTATTGAACATGAGTCTAACGGTCAGAGACAGGAGCTATCGCGCAGTTGGAACCGTGTCTATGCCAACGTAACCTTTGCAAAAGACAATTTTGCGGTTTCTATCCAGCCTTGGTGGCGTATACCTGAAGATGAAAAGACATCGCCTAATGATCCCAAAGGTGATGATAACCCGGATATCGAAGACTATATGGGACACTTTGAGCTATCGAGTGCTTACAAGTGGAATGGTTACGAGTTTACCTTTTTAGGTCGCCAGAACTTTCAAACACATAAGGGTTTTGCAGAACTGGGAGTGTCATTTCCGATTTGGGGCAAAGTTCAGGGGTACGCACAATACTCAGCGGGTTATGGTAAGAGCTTGATCGACTATGATCATAATCAGCAGCGGATTGGTGTTGGTATTGCAATCAACGGTGTTTTGTAGTTTTTCGTAGATGGATAGAAATTAACACTGGCAATTGAAATTTCAATATTTAGAATGCGAGGCTGAAATTGATTTCTAACCTAGAGTGATTTTATGCTTCGTGATTACACCTTCGATTGTCTTGTAACTATGCCTCGCCATGAGCTGGAAGAGTTTAGTGCTCGTATGATCAGTAAAATGGTGCCAGAAGACGTGATGAATGATCTGTTCACCTTTGATCAAGAAGAAGTGGATAGTGAAGACCGCATGTTGTCTGCACGTCTTGATGCAATGCTACGCATGACAGCAATCGCACTGAGTGAAATTCAACAAGCGTTTGATGACTCAGACAACGCAAAGCAAAATAGCGAGCGAATGACGCGATTGGTGCTTTGGCATTTCTACGCGATCTCATTCCGTTTGGAAGAGGCCATCACGCTAGAAACACACTGTGCTCTAGTGGAAAAACTAATCGAAAATGCACCTTCGGATGTTTTTGCGTGGGTAAAAACATTGACGGATCTGCTGCACACTTACGCTGAAATCAACGCGAAAGAGAATCCTCAAGACTAAACACCTGTCGTTTATCGTTCAGTAAATTAGAAACAAGGCGAGCCATTTGGATCGCCTTGTTTTTTCGCGTCAGATAAACCTTCGGGTTTGAAATACCAAACAAGCCTAGACTCAGATTTGTTCGTTCACTAGCGAACGGCGTGATTCCTTCTTACACTAAATCAAGGTGTTTGTTGCTAAACAAGCAAATGCATGACTAAGTCGTGTATTGTTTTCCACTTAAATGCGGATAATTTATGTCGAAGAACCTTCTGGTTTTTAAATTGGAACCGACTATTGAGCGTGTACGCTTTCCAGCTGAGCTTCATCTATCTAAAGGAAGTGAACGATGGATCCGTTAACGCAAGGTTTATTGGGTGCAGCTTTGCCACTGGCCGTGAGCAACAAGCGAAACCTTGCAGTTGTTGGCGTGTTGGGCGTGGTCTCTGGGATGGCTCCGGATTTAGATGTGCTCATCCGTTCTTCAACTGATCCTTTGCTGTATTTGGAATACCATCGCCAATTTACTCACTCGCTCTTGTTTATCCCGTTTGGTAGTTTCATTTGTGCTTTGTTGTTGTATCCGTTGTTCGTAAAGAAGCGAGGACTATGCTTCCGGCAGAGTTGGTTTTACTGCGCGCTTGGTTATAGTACCCATGCGTTATTAGACGCATGCACCAGTTATGGAACACAGCTTCTATGGCCGATAAGCAACACGCGTTATGCTTGGAACACTATTTCGGTAATCGACCCCGCGTTCACACTCCCTATTTTAATATTGCTTTTGTTTGTTGCACTGAAGCGAAGCCCAAACTATGCCCGCATTGCATTTTTATGGTGCCTGGCTTACCTAAGTCTTGGAACGATACAACGAGATAGAGCAGAAGTAGCTGGTTGGGAAATCGTCAAAGAGCGACAACACAACGCTATACAATTAAAAGCCAAACCAAGTTTCAGCAATCTTTTGGTTTGGAAACTAATTTATGAAACGGAAGAGAGCTACTATGTAGATGCCGTAAGGGTGGGGCGTTCAATAAAAATTTACCCTGGCGAATCAACTCCAAAGTTAAATATAAAAGAGCAATTTCCGTGGCTAAACCCGCAATCGCAACAAGCAAAAGACATCGAACGTTTCCGTTGGTTTTCAAACGGTTTTGTAGCGACGGATCCGAATAATGAAATGCGAATTGTTGATATGCGTTATTCCATCGTACCAAACCAAATTAATGCGTTATGGGGCATCAATCTATCCCCAAAAGCCAGTGCAGACGCGCACGTTGAATACACTGCTCATCGAGGAAGTACTGCAGAAGATCGCCAAGTTTTTTTCAACATGCTTACGGATTTTGAGTGATGGTTTTACTTTGGATGTCGATGCGGTTTCGTAATAACTATTACGCAGACTGAAAGTCCTTTACTAGGGTCGGCTTGCTAGCGAAGAAAATCTTGCCAAACAGGGACTTGTACTTCCAGCCAAGAGACAAAAGCCGTTTAGCTAAGTTCTTGTTTTCAATGATTGCAACCTCAACACCTTGGTAGTGGTAAGGATTGCTTTTGATGTAGTCGATAAATGCAGTAAGCACGCCTTGCCCGCGAACGGAGGGTGCAAAGTTGACTGCTACAATAGAAAAGCGTTGGCTACCTGCTGGGCAACGGACTAAACAGTGCCCAAGAGGATGAGTAATAGTCTCAGAAAATTCAGGAAAAGGGCGAGACTCAAGCTCTTGAGAAAGCGCATCGTATCGCTGACATAGATAAGAAAATAGTTGTTTCGCTTCGCTGTTCATATCGGTGCCGCTTTTGTGTTGCTTGGTTTAAAGGCATTGATGTCTCGAATATTGTAACCATAGATAGCAACACAAAACGCGGTAAACTTTTTCAGTAATGATTTCCTATTTTTGAAACCTGAATTGTTACAAATGAAGTTGATTGGGTTTTATATGGTGGTTGTGAACGAGTGTTTCTAGTTGAAGGGAGAATACGCTGGTTACTGGAATTCCTTTGTTAAAAGGCGAGCTGCTTGGTTTAATGCCGCTCGTTTAACTGCGAGTGGCATCTTTTGTATTTCGTCACCTTGTACAGCGACGATGGGACATGATGTGGGATCTTCTATCCTAGCTCTTCATGGTCTAAAATATCTCATTAACCACTCAGAGCGCAGCTATTAGATTCCTAGTCTCGCAAGGGCTCGCTGGACTGACACAAAAACATCGTTAAACTCCTGTTATTAAATTATTTGGTCCGCCTTTGCTTATTTTTGAGCGCTTAACTAGGCGTTACTCCAAGTGCTTAAATTGCAATGCCACAAGTCGCTGATACAACTCACAGCTTTGCATTAATGATTGGTGGTTACCAGCATCGACTAATTCGCCATTGTCGAGCACCGCAATTTTATCCGCATGTTGGATAGTCGAAAGACGATGAGCAATAATCAGCGTTGTGCGTCCTTTCATTAGAGCTTCAAGTGCTTGCTGAACGTGATGTTCACTTTCACTATCAAGGGCGCTGGTAGCTTCGTCTAGCAGTAAGATTTTTGGATCTTTTAGAATCGCGCGAGCAATCGCAATGCGCTGCTTTTGTCCGCCCGATAGCCTAACGCCGCGCTCCCCTAAAAAGCTGTGATAGCCTTCGGGAAGCTTCTCAATAAACTCATGGGCATGGGCTTTTTTCGCGGCTTCGATAACTTGTTCATCCGTCGCTTCAGGATTACCGTAGCGAATATTATGGAAAACATCATGGCTAAACAGCGCTGGTTGTTGTGGTACGAGCGCCATTTGACGTCGAAGCTCGTTTGGATCGAACTGTCGAATATCTTCACCACCAAACAACACTTGCCCTTTTTGCGGATCATAAAAGCGTTGCAGCAGTTCGAATAGTGTTGTTTTACCGGCACCAGAAGGGCCGACCAACGCCAACACTTTTCCTTGTTCAGCAGTTAGATTTAACTCTTTGATAGCTGGTTGATTTGGGCGAGAAGGGTAGTTGAAACTCACCGAATTAAAGTTAACCTCAGCAGGCATGTCGGCACGGACAGGCAAATGGTTGCTTGGCGCTTTAATATCACTGGCTACTTGAAGGATCTCAATCAGCCGTTCGGTAGCACCTGCGGCTCTTTGCAATTCACCCATGACTTCGGAAATGGTTGCAGTCGATGAGGCAACCATAATGGCATAAAACACAAATGCGGCTAGGTCACCCGCAGACATTTTTCCGTGAATCACATCGCTGCCGCCTATCCAAAGCATGCCTGAAATCGCGCTGAACACAATCACAATAACGCCTGATATCAGGATCGCTCGCTGCTTTACTCTCTGTCTGCCTACTTCATAAGCTTTTTCCACCTCGACAGCGAAAGCCGCTCGTTCATGCGACTCTGAGCTAAAACTTTGCACGGTTTTAATATGTTCTATCGCTTCTCCAGCGTAGCTTCCGACATCGGCCATTGAGTCCTGACTTTGGCGAGAGAGAGCACGCACGCGTCGTCCATAAAACAAAATTGGCACCAAAACCAAAGGCACAGAAGCAAGCACAATCAGCGTGAGCTTAACGTTGGTAGCGAATAACATAATGATGGCACCAAAACACATCAAAGCGCTACGCATCGCCATCGAGAACGATGAACCAATAATGCTTTGCAGCAATGTGGTATCGGTAGTCAGGCGCGACATTATGTCGCCGCTACTGTTGGTCTCAAAATAGCTCGGATGCAGCGTAATCACATGATTAAACACCGCAAGGCGAATATCCGCACTAACGCGCTCACCTACGGCAGAGACAAGGTAAAAGCGAAAGAAAGTCCCAATGGCAATACACAATGTGACACCGACAATAAACTGAATCGCATTGGTGAGCTCTTGCAATGATTGCTGAGCAAAGCCTTGGTCGATAAGAATGCGCACTCCATAGCCAACGGATAACGTCAAACTTGCTGTCGCGACAAGGGCAACCAAGGCTGCCGCAACCCGCCATTTATAAGGTGCAATAAAGGTGCTGAGTTTAAGAAGAATGCTGAGATTTTTGTTATTTTTTCTGCTCATGAGTGACTCACAAAGCGTTTTAGGTACCTGGCATAGTAAGCCAGTTTGGTTGGTGAGACCAGCGAACTACCGCTTTCGGATTAGGAAGTTGAGGAGTTTGATAGAGTAAACATTACTCTATCTGTTTACTTTTAAGTAATCACTTAAGTCACATTGACTACTTACGGAATCCCCATGGGATTGAAATTCAAACTTTCTGATGGGGTTGGTGGCTTCGCAGTTTAAATTAGACATATTTACTCTTTCCTTCATACCGATGACATGATGCCTGAAAACTCCTTTCCAAATAACAACCTTTTGATTGGCAACGGTTGTGGTCACTTCTACACTGCATATTGTTTGAAATAGACCGTCGAAAATACTTAGAACTTTATTCCTTTTTCTGAAAACAGGATCAAACTTGAATTCCCCATTTGTATTCGTGGTGAAGCTACGTTCGAAAGAACGATTTTCTGACCGAATGGTAAGTACTACATTTGCATTCTTTATGGGGGTATCGTTCTTCGTAATACGTCCTTTTATGCTTGGTGTAAACTCTTGAGCTTCCTTACCAAAAAATAAAAAGCCAACAGCAAAAACAGAAATCAGTACGAGTATGAGTAAAGCTGCAAACTGTTCTAAGAACAGAAAAACATTGTTGATCATCGCTTACAAATCAGTAGTCAGTGAATACACCTCGAATTGTTGCGTATTGTCTCGAGTGACTATAGCGAGTATCTAAATCGGTGAGACATAATTCACGATTTTTTTAGAAGTTTTGGAGGATAGAGTGACCCAGGCGATCTTTGTTTTGAATAAGAAGCACTGCGATATTGACAGATATAGCCAATATCGCATGTATATCGAAAATCACTTAAACGTCGAAGAGACTAGAATCAGCTTTTAGTTCGGAGGGGGTTACGCACGGCTTTTGGCGAGTAGCAGGTCGACTTTTCCTTTGGCTGTTTTACTGACCGTTTGCATCAACTGAAAACTTGGTTTTTCGACGCCTGAGTTTTCTATCCCTTCGACCATTAAGAGCCAAAGCTTGGCTGTCATTTGCGCATCGGCTAGTGCTCGGTGGAAAACACCGTCGTTGTCGATATTTTTATAGCGAACAAGTTCACCTAGCTTATGTGATGGGGCTTCTTGAATGAGCCGTCTTGCCACTAGTAAGGAGCAAGCAAACTCACCCGAATAACCACAGTTGATTCGTTCAAGCTCCGCATCTAAAAATCGTTTATCGAAGGACGCGTTGTGAGCGATAAGGTTTTCGCCTGCAATGAACTCACTAAATGACGCCATTACCTCTTCGCAGCTTGGTGCCGATCGCAACATATTGTTGGTAATGCCGGTGTAGTTCTCAATGAAAGAACTCACTCTGAAACCGGGATTCATGAGTTGCTGAAAACTATCGACAACCTCGCCATTGACTAACTTTACTGCACCAATTTCTATTGCGCGATCACCTAAAGTAGGAGAGAGACCTGTGGTTTCAAAGTCGAGTACGACCACAGAGTTTGCTTGAGGCATAAAATTTTCCAGCTGAGTAATATTGCGCAAGAGTATTATCGAAAGCGACAGAAAAAGAAAGGCGAACACAATGGTGAATATCTGTCTATCTTTACTCCACAAAGTCAGTGTTCGTCGTCCACTGTTTATGGACAGGTACGTTCTGGCTTACCCATCGCGGCTTGTGCGGTAGCCTTATATTTCAAATGTTTTTCGGCTTTTCGATTCATTTCAATTAAGCATTAACTTTCGATACAACATACTGATTATAAATTGATTTTATAAATCAACTTCGGCATCATTCACGGCTTGATTTTGAGTATGAATATCATCACGGCAAAAAATTAGAACAACTTATAATGAGAGGCTAGGGAACGATGGAACCAATGAAGAATCATTATTTAGAGATACCTGAAGAAAGAAAATTGCGTATTTTTCGTGAAGAAGATGAAGATTTCTACAGCTTCTGGGAAAGAATGCTTGATGAAAAACAATCTTTTTATAAGCAACCTCTTAAAAGAATGAAAGGCGATGCTTGGGATTCGCTTGAGGCATTCTTCACCGCTTCCGAATTCGGACAACATCAGGCCTCGCCGCTTACATAAAAAGGGCGCTTGAGTTACTGAATAACGTGTACTTGCTGGCCAATCATTCAGACCAAGTGGTTGAATTTTCCGTTGGGCACCGACACTTTTCGGAAGTGGGTAACCGTTCTGTTGCAGAAGGAACAATGGATGCTTGGTTGGATGAAATCTGTTTAGCAATGGCAGCGAGAGATTGGCGCTGCGTAGAGCTGATGACCATCATGGATGAGTCGTTAGTTTCTATAAAGACGCCGTTTAATGTTGCGCTAGTCGAGTTCGTTAACGGTGTATTTAGCAATTCATCAGCGTTACCTGAGTTATTGCAAACTGTGATGGAGAAATCTTCTCCGCAATACTTAGAATCAACCAGAGTGCCATATGTACACTCTTTGTTTATTCCATTTGTGAATGTGTTTGTTGCCATTATCGATGGCGATGAGGCACATTATCAAGAGGCACTGAGGGATGCGTTAGAGGCGCATTACCAGTTCTACATGAATGAAGATGTTCGCTATTCGCCAAAAGGAAATGTTTCTCTGAAACTGACTGGTCTTGCTGCATTAGCATACGATAAGTATGGCTGGACGATTCCAGAAGCCGCATATTTACCTAAATGGCTTGTTTACGGTGAGCATGATCTTTGTTCTGCGTAAATCACTCTTAAGTTAAATCTATGTCCAACCGGAGGTTCAGCACGGAGGCATACGCAGAAAATACATCGCGAAAATGCAGTTTACGCCTCCGTTTTAACAAGTTACATTGTTGAAGCTTTGATTCAAAGGACAGAACAATGAGTGCCCACCTAAAACAGCTTTGTCATATCCATCTCTCTGGTAATAAAGAAGATTCTCCAGCCGAACACTTTGCGAAAATGACAAAGTGGTGCGAAGAGAACAACGTAAATCACGATGTCTACGGTGAGGGAGAAACGATTCAAGCGTTCGAGCAAAAGGTTGCCGATCTGCTGGGTTACGAGGCAGGGCTTTTTGTTGTAACAGGGACGATGACGCAGCCAACGGTGCTTGAAATTGTCACAAGACAAAAGCGTAATCCTATTGTCGCCATGCACGCATCTAGCCATATTCCGGTGCATGAAAAACAAGGCTATCAGCTTCAACATCGCTTTAGTATTTTGCCAGTAGGGAACCCTTATCAAACATGGAAGCTTGAGGATCTCACTGCTTGGCCGGATGAAATCGCAGCCGTTCTTTATGAACTCCCGATGCGAGAAATTGGTGGTCAGCTACCTTCATGGCAAGAACTGGAAGAAATCAAAGCGTACTGCGCCGAAAACAAAATTCATCTCCATATGGATGGCGCAAGACTTTGGGAAACCGCAGCTTACTATCAGAAAGAATACCGCGAGATCGCCGCTGGTTTTGATACGACCTATGTTTCACTTTACAAAGGCATCAACGGCATGGGCGGATCTATGTTGCTTGGCTCAAAGTCGTTCATTGAACTGGCTTCAATGTGGATGAAGCGGCAAGGTGGCAACCTCTATCACAGAACACCTTATGTGGTGTCTGCGGCAATGCAGTTTGATGAAAGGTTGTCACAAATGCCGGCTCTGTTTGAGCGAACAAAACAGATCTACAAGATCATTGAAGAGTTCCCATCTTTGGCGGTGAGACCAACCCAGCCTCAAGCAAACATGTTGCACCTTATCCTGCCATTTAGCTGCGAAGAGTTGAAAGAACTCCAACACACGTTTGCCACGGAAAAGGGCATTTGGTTTGGTAACCCGCAAGTCACGGCACATCCAAATCAATCGATTGTTGAATGGTATATTGGTGACTACCTGCTCAATCTTGGTGATGACGAATTAAGGTCGTTTTTCAATCAGTTACTCGGTAAGAAGGCATAAACTTATCAATATGCGAGCTTACTAACACGCCATACGCGACACTTCATGTATTCTTAATTGAAGCGAAGAAGAGGATTTATCAATGTCAAAAAGCTCCAAACTTCACAATGAAGACAAACTGGTTAAGAAGGCACTAGAGATTGGTGGGAAGATGGCGAAGCTACAAGGCTTTGACCTTCCTCAGTCACCACAACCTCTAAGAGTAAAAGCGATTTACCTATTCTTGGTTGATGCCAAACAGATCACCCCATTACCGGAAAGCAAGCTAGACGGCGCAAGCATCAAACACCGACTGGCAGTCTGGATACACAGTGCATTGCCAGACAACGACCCTCTAAAGTAGAAAACCTCATAAGTCATATAGGTCATTAATTAACAAGGCGAGCCAAATGGTTCGCCTTGTTTGATCTTGGCGAGTGCACCGAGGTCTTCTAATGTTTCGTTATCATTGATTTACAAAACAGTATCAAAAGGGCTAAAGATAAAGCCAGAGAAGCGCTACAATGCTCGCGTTGCAAGAGTGCAACCAAGAATACTCATTTACAGAAGCCTTGAAGTAACCATACATGTCTAAAGATTTCGAATTCACTACAGAATACACGCTCGACAAGCCATTTTTTGCTGAGTGTTATGATCAAACTAGCCAGCCAGTTAAGTTCCCGCAAGCGTATTTGAAAGGGATCCTCTTTCTAATTTTTGGTGTGGTTTTATTGGAGTTTGAACTGCTACCTAACGGTTACGTCGGTTGGTTCTTTATCGTATTGAGTGTGATTGAAGCGTGCAGCGTTTACTTCAAAAGAACTTGGTGGCTGTGGCGTCAAACCATCAGCTCAAGTCGCGGCAGTAAAGTGGTGTTTGAAGTGAATGCAGATGGCGTACGCTACAAAAGCGGTAAAGTTGACCGCAGCCTCGCTTGGAATGATATCGACCAACTCGAACAAACTGATTTGGGCTTTATCCTTCACCTTGGTAAACAACGCCAATACATCAGCAAATCTTGCTTAAACGAAGAAGTGATCGCGTTTATGGTAGAGCAGCACGCGGCATCAAAAGCGAGCTAACAAAAAAGCGAGTCCGTGGGTTTGCTTTTTTGATCTTAGAGTTTGATGCTTATGGGGTAGCTCTGATTCAGGCTCAAAATCTGAACCACTACACTCGGTGTTTCTGGTTGCGTCTTTCCAGTATATGGACTCCTTAAGTGTGCTGCGGAGTTAGTGTGTAAACTGAACCAAAAAAGTGACAATGAGATAGTTTATTGTGAGCCTACAGTGATGACGCCAACTTCTAGAGCATTTTTGCTCGATTACTATGTTCGGCAAAGGTTTGACATTCGTTAGTTTGTTGGGTTTTCCCTAATAAAGTTCATGTGGCCAGTGTTGGACTTATGCGTCTAAAGGTAACTTCTATGCGGAAGAAACTTATTCGATTTGAGGGGGCTATCCATGGAATTGCGATTCGAGCCCCATGGGAGGCGTTCGAAGCTTTAGGTAAAGTAGCCTATGAGAATGGAGTGTACAGCGAGAATCGAACCTACATCATCATCAGCTTGGAAGGGGGCGCAGTTCGGGTTTTGTAAGAGCCATTTCCCATTAAATCTATTTAATGTCAATTGTTTAAGTTACTTTTCCAACAGAAATCCAAAAACAGTTGAAACTGTAAACCTACATTTTGGCTCCTAATCACGAATTTGAAAATAGTGAAAAATTCATTATTTTCAAATTCGTTTTGATAAATCGCGACCCGATTTGGTTAGAAAGTTTCATCTAAAAAGTGCTTAATAAGAATCCCATTTAGCGGCGTTATGTCAATGTCACCAGTTAACTTATGAGGTGACGAGTTCACCTCTAACTAAGCATTCACGTTACTATGCCATTGCAATGGTTAGGTTAACTTAGCAACGATATCGCTTGTTTAGATACTCTGACTAGTCGTCCAATGGTTCTTTCGAAAACCCATCTAATGAATCGGGCGGATAGATCCTCAACGATGGTCCCATAGTGACCGGCAAAAACAAGCATATGGCCTAATAAGCCTTTTAGTTGCTCTTCATTGCGCTTAGATGATTTAGCAACGGCTTCTAGCTTTCTTGAAAGCCAATCATAAAAGGTCAAGCCAGCAATCACGCCTGCTTGAATCGTTACCGTTGACAAAAGAGCCACATCTTTCAAATAGGTGATAAGTGCGCCCTGTATTCTATCGGCCCAATACTCCGAAAAAGAAGCTTGATTTCGTTGCTCATACTTTAGACGGATAGGGGTAAATAAGTGGTCATTCGATTTCCTCTTCAACGCTCCCCAAGAATCCGAGGAAGCAGTGTTTAAGTAACCCGGATTTTTGTTTCTTGCCATCAAATGGGCTGATATGCTTAACCCAGTGCCAGAGTCCAAGCGGTACTCGCCTGTTGAGATTGGAGCATGAATAAATGGCCAAAGCGGTATTTTGGGTACAGGATCAGCACCATGCGTACATCGATAAACACCATCGTTTAGCTTTTCCGATGAGCGTGCGTATGCTTCCAGACCAACTCTAGGAGCGCCAAAGGTGTATAAGGTGGTTCTGACCTTCATCTCATTACGCACCCAATCAGCGCAAAGTGATGCGAGTGCTCCACCTAAGCTGTGCCCAACGCAATGTATACGTTTTGGTTTAGGATTCATCTGCATAATATACTGCTTCAACTTGGGGCTAAGACTTTGAAAACAATTGTTGAAACCAGCATGAGCGGGCGAACCGTTTGGTGATCCTTTCACCCCTATATTCGCATTTGTGATCCAGTCATTAGCATTTTGTGTTCCTCGAATTGAAATGACAATTTCATTCTCAAATGTAGAACCTTTACCAGTGCCAACCACTGCAAACGCCTCTGAAGTTCTCATCAAGCCAGGGATAACTTTACGCAATACCGGTACATTGGATAAACCCGCTACACCGCCTGTAAAACCATCAAATACATCATCTTCAGAAAAAGAAAAGTGATTTGAAAAACTGTTTTTGCCCGGCATGATAAAACGGCCATTATTTTCATAAGCTTTGTAAGGAATATCCGCTATTTCTGAAGCCATTTTTGGTGTTAACTTTGCCATTACGTGTCCTTATTTAGTAATATTTTTTCAGAAAATCCTTTCAAATCACACCTACTAATAATTTCAAGATCGAGGCCATTCTCAACAAATTTATTTTTAAAAAAGTAACGATATTCGTCCGAATTAATCTCACAACTTAAATCAAGAAGATTATCTGAAATAAATTCATAGGGTTTCACGTCAGAAAAGCGAGCCTCTAGTAAGTAGTATTTTTTGCCATCTACAAAAATGTAAATACCAATGTAGCTAGAGGATTCATGAAGGGCAGGTTCTTTAAACGTCTGATAGTGATATGTAGGTTGGAAATGAAAATAACCATTTTCTGACGTAATTGTCTCGGTGATATAACGGTTTTTAGAAAAAGCCGTGTGTAGATAAACTACCTCGCTAGTAAACGCTTTCCCGTCTAAGTATAAGCGACCAGTGATCTCTGAGCTAAGTATGTATTGAAACTTTTTTAATTTGAAGAAATTAAACATATCTGCGTTACAACCTGTTGAGAGCAATAATATTGTGGCACTCATAAGGGAAACCAGTATTTTAGTCATTTGTTTACCAATATTGTACATAGGTCAACCCATATCCACGCGTGAGACGATACTATGTCCTAATGCTCTCAAGTGCTAGCCTAGGACCGCCCCAATTCTCAAAAATAAGTCATGTCAAAGCTTATATCTAGGCATACTTTAAAAAATAATGTAAATGACATGTCTATTACTTTCATGGGGTAAACATAAGTAGACTCCCTCTGGCAAAAAAATACCGAGCTATTCGTTAAAGTACCTATCCACGTCCATTTCGTAAGCTTGCATACTCATTGTCTCATTCTGAATTCTTATCATGAAGACCAGTTAACAATAGCTACCGCGAAAATGGTTGTTTTTTTATAACCGATAAAACATGGCGCCATCTCAACTTTTTCAGCACCATTGCTATATCACAGCGAAAATACCTCGAGTTCACTATAAAGCTCATCGATGTGCCTGGGCAGGTTGGAGTGGTGTCAAAGATGAGCTTCCGAAAGCGAATGTTACTCTCGACTGGTTCCATATTGTGCAGTTATTACACTGGCTGTTGATGACGCTCGAAAAACAATGACATGCAAAAAGCTCTTCGTTGGGCGGTGTTAAAGGATGCTGAGAGTCCGATGACAGATAGGCAAGTACAAGCTTTAGTTGACTAGAGCCAGTAAGAAAAGTCCTAACAACCTTAGAAAAGCACCCAGAGAGAATACTTCAACGTTGGAGCTCGACCTATGCTAATACCGAGAATTTGACTGACCGAGGCACTGAATACTGTGGCCGTGTTGAACAGCATGATTACCAACTCTACCTAGCTATCAATGATATCGACCAATTCGAACAAACTGATTTGGGCTTTATCCTTCACCTTGGTAAACAACGCCAATACATCAGCAAATCTTGCTTAAATGAAGAAGCGATCGCGTTTATGGTAGAGCGGCACGCGGCATCAAAAGCGAGCTAACCAACTCACATCAAGCTGGAATGAGCGATCGAAAAAGTAGGTGATATATGATCGAACATTGTAACAAGTATATGGTCGATTCTGAATCAATTGGGTTTGATGTAGAAAGCTAATAAGGTTTAGAGGTTTCTCTTTCGGACATACTGCTTCGGTGTCATGCGCGCAATCTGCTTACACTCTCTAGTCATGTGTGCTTGATCGGAAAAACCTTGCTCTAGCGCCAACTCCGATAAAGTAAGATCGGGTTGCGCTCGGAGTTGCTCTAAAGTGTGCTTAACTCGTTTAATGCGTTGGTAATGTTTAGGAGTAATCCCCAACCATTTCTGAAAATTGCGCTCTCTCTGGCGCTGACTGATGGTCCCTGTAGGTTGGTCAATAATGTGGCCGACATACCGCGGTTCATATTCGTCAATCAGTGTTTGAACCCAGCGATATAACGTAGAAATCCTTGCATATGGCGAACGCGCTGTTTGCAGAGACTCAAATGTTGCTAGCGCAGAAGAAGCCAAAGGGTGGTCGTCTTGAATCCGCAATAGCTGTTCTAGACGTTTACCAAATAGTTGATAACTAACAGCAGGATGAAAGCGTACGCCAGTCATCACCGCACCTGGCGGTAGGCAGACCTGATGTGCCAGAATGCTTATAGGTAGTAGGACAACCCCTGGCGTTTGCCACTCACCATCCATTTGTACTTCATTCTGTAAAATGAATACCACACCTGTACCAGCATCACTGAGTAATTGTTTACGTACGGTTTGCGTCGTATCAGGTTTGACGGATGCTGACCAAATGGCTTGAACAGGCTTTGTTGCGTAATTCAGACGAGAAACCAAACCTCCTAAAGTTGACCGACTTTTATACAATATACTGAGTTTCAGGCATACCAAGCCCTGTAAGTTTGTTCAGTGCTTTGATCATGGCGTAAGTCTCGCCAACCTGAGCGTTGTAGTTTCTCAGGCTTAATTTTCCACCTAACAACTGTTTCACCCGATACATTGCTGTCTCTGATAGCGAGCGCTTATGATAGCCATACCGCTTTTTCCATTTCTTGTTGGAGCCGTAGAGCTTCTGACAACCTACTGCTAAATTGCGAGGGTGTCCTTGTTCCCAGAAGGTAGCCCCTTCTCGTGGCGGGATAAGCGGAACCGCTCGCTTGAACCGTATAGCATCATGGCAATTCCTTGTGTCATAAGCGCCATCACCTGATATCTCAACGATTTTACGACGTGTCTGCTTGAGTAAGTTGGGGAGCACTTCGGCATCGGTTACGTTAGATAAGCTCAGCTCTGCTGCGATTATTTCGTGGGTGCGTGTATCTACTGCGATATGCAGCTTACGCCAGACTCTGCGCTTCCCATCAGTTCCATGCTTCTTGACCTTCCATTCACCTTCGCCATAAACCTTGAGGCCAGTGGCATCAATGGC